>JADCBH010000392.1 GCA_020253595.1 Brevundimonas sp. | reverse complement strand
GAAATGGCGGACCGCTCCGAGACCGACTGACCGTCGTCGGAGGCCCTGCGCCAAGCCTCAGGTTTGGCATCAGCCCGTCGCCCGCCGGTCAGTTCGACGCTCGCCTCTGACCAAAGGTCGGGGCCGCCGCCTTTTGTTCGGCCCAGTAGGCCTCGCCCTCGTCCGGCTTGAACATCGTACGCGGCGTGCCCGCCCGATCCACCACGGCGAAGGTGTTGGTCGAGGCCTGATAGAGCAGGACATCGCCGTTGGGTCTAGTCGCCCGGTCCGTACCCGCCGGCGGTGACGCCGTGAAGGCCGTGATCTTGGCCAGAAAGTCCTCCGGCGATCGGGCGTCGAAGTCTGCCCCGTTTCGCTCATACAGCCGCTGGATCTTCTCATCGACCGTTTCGCGCCGGTTCGCCGTGACCGGACCCGGAGTTTCGGCCGCCGTCTCGACCGACGCTGCCGCCGTGTCCGCCGACGTCGCGGACATCAGAGACACTTGCGCCGTCGCCGCCCGGTCGCGTGTCTCGACCGCCGAGTCGCCATTCCCGCAGGCCGCCAACCCAAGAACAGCAGCCAAGGCTGCAAACGTCGTTTCCGTCTTCACCGCACCCTCCAACCATTGCGCGAAACGATGTTATGCACAACCCGATTGTTCATGCAATGTTCTTTTTCGCGATGCTCGACCAGCGATCCTGTGGCGGCTAGAGGGGTGCCATGTCCGATCTCGCCTTGGGTGGCCGAAAAGTCCTGTTGATCGTGGGCGGCGGGATCGCGGCCTACAAGGCGCTGGAGCTGGTCCGCCTGCTGAAGAAGGCCGGGGCAGACGTCCGTTCGATCCTGACCGAAGGCGGGGCTGCCTTCGTCACGCCCCTGTCGCTGGCGGCGCTCACCGGCCATCCGGTCCGGCAGGGGCTGTTTCTGCCGGACGACGAGACGACGATGGGGCACATCGAACTGTCGCGTTGGGCTGATCTGGTGGTGGTGGCACCCGCCACGGCAGGACTGATCGCCAAGGCGGCTAACGGCATGGCCGACGACCTCGCCTCCACGACGCTTCTGGCCACCGACAAGCGGGTGCTTCTGGCCCCGGCCATGAACGTGCGGATGTGGACCCACCCGGCGGTGCAGGCGAATGTGGACCGGCTGAAGGGCTTTTCCGGTCTGCACCAGGTGGCTCTGGTCGGACCCGACGAGGGAGAGATGGCCTGCGGCGAGTTCGGTCCGGGTCGGATGGCCGAACCGGCTGCGATCTTGACCGCCATTGCTCGGATGCTCTCGGCCCCGCTTTCCGGAGCTGGCGTCTCGCGTCCGCTCGCAGGCCGCCGGGCCGTGGTGACGGCGGGTCCCACCTTTGAACCGATCGATCCGGTGCGGGGCCTAACCAATCGCTCCAGCGGCAAGCAGGGCTATGCCATCGCCGCCGCCCTGGCCGAGCGAGGGGCCGAGGTGACGCTGGTGTCCGGTCCGACGGGATTGCCGACACCCGCGGGTGTGACCCGCGTCGATGTCGAGACGGCGCTTCAGATGCAGGCGGCGACCCAGGCGGTCCTGCCGACGGACATCGCGGTTCTGTCGGCGGCCGTGGCCGACTGGCGCGTCGACACCATCGCGGGCGGAAAGATCAAGAAGGCCCCGGGTGGTCCGCCTGCACTCGCCCTGATCGAGAACCCCGATATTCTGGCGGGTGTCGCCAAGGCCGGGCCGAGGCGTCCTGCGCTGCTGATCGGCTTCGCGGCCGAGACCATCGATCTGGAGGCCAACGCCCGGGCCAAACTGTCTCGCAAGGGCTGCGACTGGATCGTCGGCAATGATGTATCTGGCGATGTCTTCGGAGCGGACGGCAACACCGTTCTGCTGGTGACGAAGGACGCCGCCGAGCCCTGGCCGCGCCTGTCCAAGACCGAGGTGGCCCAGCGTCTCGCGGACCGCATCGCCGATCATTTCGCTCCAGAACCCTGAGGACTGCGCCTTGAGCACGCTTCGCATCCAGCGCCTGCCGCACGCCGAAGGTCTGGCCCTGCCCAGTTACGAGACCGCCGGGTCCGCCGGGATGGATCTGCGCGCGGCACTGGCGGAAGACGCAGCGTTGACGCTGGAACCGGGCGCACGCGCGCTGATCCCGACCGGGCTGAAGATGGCGCTGGAGCCCGGCTGGGAAGCTCAGGTTCGACCGCGGTCCGGCCTGGCTCTGAAGCACGGGATCACCTGCCTCAATACCCCTGGCACCATCGACAGCGACTATCGCGGTGAGGTCGGCGTCATTCTGGTGAACCTCGGACAGGAGCCGTTCGTGATCCGTCGCGGCGAGCGCATCGCCCAGATGGTCATCGCGCCGGTCGCCCAGGTCTCGGTGTCGGAGGTCGACACCCTGGACGAGACCACGCGCGGCGCGGGCGGGTTTGGCTCGACGGGGCGTTAACCGCCTTCCCCGGCGGGCGGCCTGCGTCCTGTCGAAAAAGCGGACTTGATCTTGGCCCAGATCAGCCGTCGGGCCTTGGGCGACCTTCAATCCGAGCAGCAAGGCGACCGCCCAGAACGTCAGCTCGGTGGCGAACAGGGCGATTCCGAGGGCGATGACGCGGGGGCGCTGTTCCTCCACCAGTCCAAAGGTGACCGCGACGCCGATCCAGGCGCCCACGAGAGCGAGCGCAATGGCCCATACGGCCAGTCGCCCCAGTGGTCCGAGCGCGCGAGGTGAGGACTCCGGCGACGCGCTCATTCTCCCCTCGACGGTGCCGGAGTGATGAGTTGCAGGTTCACCGAGAACAGAAGGTGCAGGATTTTCCAGCCCGCTTCGGTTTTAACCATCTGCCAGCTCTCCTGGCCCCAGTTCTGGATTTGCCCCTGGGCGCGGAAGTCGTAGTCGAAGGTCACTGTGGCGATCTGGCCATCTGTCCGGATCACCGGATCGTAGAACCGCTCCTCGATCGCAATCTCAGCCAGCCGGGGATCATCCAGGAGTTCATAGGCCCCCTCGTCTTCGACGATCTGGGCCGGCTCGCCGGTCATTCGGGCCATCGCGTCTCGGGACGACGGATGCCCCGAAGATAGCCAGACCACATTGCCCTCGTAGAACAGGTTCGCCATGCCCGGCTTGTCCTTGGCGACCAGAGCGGCCTTGAAACGATCAATCACATCATGGATCGCGGCCTCATCGGAGCCAGCTTCCACCGCAGGCGGTGTTTGTGCTGCGGCTTCTCGGGCTGGTGTAAGGGCCAGGGTCGCGAACGCGGCGGCGAAAAGAAGTCGGCGAAGAGCCATGGGTGTTTCTCCGAAATGGCCACGAAACGCGCGACCCGTCGGAAGAAACGGTATAATCGAGCCTCTATATGTGAAAGTGAATTCGCTTTCATGAATCGACCGAGGCTCGATTGACCGTGACCGACATCCCTGTGGTGCGGCCCCTGCAGGCCCGCAGCCGCGAGACCGAGCAACGCCTGATCGGTGCTGCGCTGAGTTTGCTGAGCCAAGGCGGTCTGGCCGCCTGCCAGATCCCCGATGTCGCACGTGACGCCGGCGTGTCGGTGGGAGCGGTATACCGCCGGTTCACGGACAAGAACGCGCTGCTGACCGCCGCCTTCCGGGACATGCTGGACGCCCAGGCCCAGGTTGAAGGCGCGATCTGGACCGACCGGGCATGTGCAGCTGCCGATCTGGGCGGGGCCATCCGGACCATGGTCGAGATGCTTGTGGATGCCAATGAACGCGGTGCGACGATCATGATTGCCCTGCAGAGCTTTCTGCAGGACGGCGCAGATTCGTCCCTGAAAGACCATGTTCGCGACCATCGTCGTCGGATGCTGAACGCCATGGCAGAACGCCTGGTGTCAATGGCTGGTGCGGACGCACCCGATGACGTGCATGACCGAATCCGCTTCGCCCTTCTGGCCATGAGCGGGACCTTGAACGCCCTCCTCATCCAAAAAGGTGCGGATTCGCTGGGCTGGGAAGCGCCCCGGGACCGTGTGGTGGACGAGACCACCGCCATGCTGGTGCGCTATGTCGTCGGTGTGGACAAACAGGGCTGACAACGGCTTCCGCTTCGCCTATAGGGCTTCCCACATCGTTAGACCGGCGTCCAACGGCGTCGTTCAAAGCGGCGGCCTCGGATGGCCGACCGCTTTTATTTTTGCCCGGACTGCACCCCGTTTGCGCGCCAAGACCGTCGAAGATCGCGAAATCCTGGAGCTGGTCGATCCCGTCGCGGACTCGCTCGGTCTGGAGATCGTGCGCGTGCGGCTGATGGGCGGCACACTGCGGCGTCGGCTCCAGATCATGGCCGAGCGGCCGGCGGACAACGACATCTCGGTCGAGGAATGCGCGCGCCTGAGCCGCGCCATGTCCGAAGTGCTGGACGCCGCCGATCCGATCGCGGGCGAATATCTGCTTGAGGTGTCGTCCCCTGGGATCGACCGGCCCCTGACCCGTCTGAAGGACTTCGATATCTTCGAGGGACTTGAGGCGCGGCTGGAGACCGACCGGATGATCGAGGGGCGCAAGCGCTTCAAGGGTCTTCTGGCCGGAACGGAAGACGACAGCGTCGCCATCGACCTCGACGGCGAAGACGACACTGCCCTGATCCCCTTCGACTGGCTGGCGGACGCCAAGCTGCTCATGAACGATGCGCTCCTGAAGCGCGGCGCCGCGATCCGCGCCGCCAGGGGCGAGCCCGAAGACGACGGGCTTCCGCAGGGAAGCGCCGACCAACCCAAGACCCAAACTGAGGACGACGCCTGATGGCCGTGACCGGTATTTCCGCCAACCGTCTGGAGCTGCTCCAGATCGCCAACTCGGTGGCGCAGGAAAAGAACATCGACCGCGAGATCGTGATCGAGGCGCTTGAAGAAGCGATCCAGAAAGGCGCCAAGTCCCGCTACGGCGCGCACCACGACATCCGTGCCAAGATCGATCCCAAGACGGGTGAACTGGCCCTGACGCGTCACGTCACCATCGTCGAGGACGACTGGCAGCCCGAAGACGAGCTGGAAGAGTTCAACGACAGCGCCATGGTGCGGCTGACCGACGCGTCGAAGCGCGATCCGGAAGCCGTCGTCGGCAAGGAGTACGTCGAGGAGCTGCCGCCCTTCGAGTTCGGCCGCGTCCAGACCCAGATGGCCCGTCAGGTCATCACCGGAAAGGTCCGCGAGGCCGAGCGCGCCAACCAGTATGAAGAGTTCAAGGACCGCGTCGGCGAGATCGTCAACGGCACTGTCAAGCGCGTCGAATACGGCAACACAATCGTCGATCTGGGCCGGGGCGAGGGCATCATGCGCCGCGACCAGTCCATTCCGCGCGAAGTGTTCAACATCGGCGACCGGATCCGCACCTACATCTACGACGTCCGGCCCGAGGCCAAGGGCCCGCAGGTCATGCTCAGCCGCGCCCACCCGGGCTTCATGGCCAAGCTGTTCGCCCAGGAAGTGCCCGAGGTGTATGACGGCGTGATCGAGATCCGCGCCGCCGCCCGCGACGCCGGTTCGCGCGCCAAGATGGCGGTTCTGTCGAACGACAGCTCGATCGACCCGGTCGGCGCCTGCGTCGGCATGCGCGGCTCGCGCGTCCAGGCGGTGGTCGCCGAGCTTCAGGGCGAGAAGATCGACATCATCCAGTGGAACAACGACGAGCCGACGTTCATCGTGAACGCCCTGGCCCCCGCTGAAGTGTCCAAGGTCGTGCTGGACGAGGAAGCCGACCGCGTCGAGGTCGTGGTGCCCGACGAGCAGCTGTCGCTCGCCATCGGTCGTCGTGGCCAGAACGTGCGCCTCGCGTCCCAGCTGACGGGCTGGCAGATCGACATCATCACCGAGAGCCAGGACTCCGAGCGTCGCCAGCGCGAGTTCACCGAGCGGACCCAGCTGTTCCAGGAAGCTCTGGACGTCGACGAGGTCATCGCCCAGCTGCTGGTTACCGAAGGCTTCGCCACGGTCGAGGACCTGGCCTATGTCGAGAGCTACGAAGTCGCCGAAATCGAGGGCTTCGACGAGGACACCGCCGAGGAACTTCAGGCCCGCGCCCGTGACTTCCTCGACCGTCAGGCGGCCGAACTGGACGCCAAGCGCAAGGATCTGGGCGTCGAGGACGGCGTGCTGGCGGTGCCGGGCGTGACCCTGCCGATGGCTGTGGCCCTGGGCGAAGGCGGCATCAAGACGGTCGAGGACCTGGCAGACCTGGCCACCGACGAGGTCCGTGGCGGCTTCGAGGTTCGCAACGGCGAGCGGGTGAAGGTCCCGGGCGTGCTTGAGAGCTTCAGTCTGGCCCAGGAAGACGCCGAAATGCTGATCCTCCAGGCCCGAGTGGCCGCCGGCTGGATCGATGCGTCCGAGCTGCCGCAGCCCGAACCGGAATACGAGGAAGAATACGCTGACGGCGAATACGACCCGGAGGCCGTCTTCGATTCTGCTTCGCAAGACGCCGACGCTGACTCCGAGGTCCTCGCCGAGGACCCCGACCAGCCGCGCGACCAGTGATGGGAGCCGCAGCCGTTCATGGGTCTCGCCGCCGCGACATCGGATAGGGAGCGCCGCGACCTGGTCACGCACCAGGCGATGGACGAGACCTGTCTGATCCGCTTCGTGGCGGGCCCGGACGGCGCGGTGACGCCGGATCTGGCGCGAAAACTGCCGGGACGCGGCATGTGGGTGGCGGCCGACCGGGCCTCTATCGAGACGGCGGTCAAGAAGAACCTCTTCTCCCGCTCGGCCAAGGCTCCCCTTAAGGCCTCTGCCGACCTTGCCAATACAGTAGAGACCCTGCTGGTCCGGCGCTGTCTGGATCAGCTCGGGCTTGCCCGGCGCGAGGGCGTGCTTATCTCAGGCTTCGAGAAATGCGCGGCGGCGATCCGGTCTGGCCAGGCGGCGTGGCTGATCGAGGCTTCGGATGGCGCGGCCGACGGACGCGGAAAACTGCTCAATCTGGCCCGACACCAGACGACCCAAGTCTGCGGCGTCTTTTCTGCGGACGATTTGAGTTTGGCCCTTGGGCTGGAAAATGCGATACACGCTGTCCTGCTCGCCGGAGGGCGGGCGGATCGCTGGGGCCAGGAGGCCTCGCGACTGGCGGGATTTCGACCGCTCCGCCCCCCGGAGTGGGGCCTCTCCGAGGGGCCCGGCGGCGGGAGCGGGTCAGACGAAGACCCAGGATCAAGCCCGTAAGGGCGAACGGGCGGGGTTCGGTCCTTCCTTGGAAGGGCTGGGCGTCGCACGGCTTTTTGCGTTTGACGAGACGACCCTAGACGACCGGCGGACTTTCCCGCCCACGAGTAAAGCGACCGGATGACCGACGAGAACGACAAGACCAACGAAGGCCGCGAGCAGCCGACCGGAACCCCGTCCGCCACGGGACCGCGCGCGCCGCTCAGCCTGAAGCCACGCGCGGTGGGATCGGTTTCGACCGGCACCGTCCGTCAGAGCTTCAGCCATGGCCGCACCAAGACGGTGGTGGTCGAGACAAAGCGTCGTGTCGGCGCGCCGGCGGCGACCGGTCATCAGCGGCCACAGGGCTTCGACGTCGCCCGTCCGCGCACTGATGCGCCTGCGGCCCCACAGCCGCCGCGCCCGGCGGCGCCCCAGCCAGCCGGCGGTCATCTGTCGAACGAGGAACAGGAAGCGCGTCGTCGCGCGATCGAACTGGCCACCCGTCAGCAGGCTGAGCGCGCTGCCGCCCAGGCCGAGGAGCAGGCCCGCCGCGACGCCGCCGCCCGCGAGCAGGCCGCCGCTGCCGAACGCGCCGCCAACGCGGCCCTGGCCGAGGCCGCAGCTGCCAAGGCCGCTGCCGAAGCCGCGAGGGCCGAAGCGGCCAAGCTGGGCGCGGTTGCCCCGGCGAAGCCCGCGCCCAAGCCGGCTGCACCGACCCCCGCCGCTCCGGTCGTCGCGACACCCGCGCCCGCGCCGGCTCCGACGCCCGCGCCCGCCGCTGTGGCTCCGGCCCGTCCGGCTCCGCCCGCCCGTCCGGCGGTGAACTTCGGCCAACGTGTGCCCAAGGCCCCGCCTCCGGGCCGTGCCCCCGCCGATCGCCCCGCCTTCGGCGGCCGTTCGGCTCGTGAAGAGGCCATGGGCGGCGGTGAACGCTCCTATTCCGATCGTCCCCAGAGCCCGCGTCCGCCTTCGGCTCGGCCCGGTGGCGCGCCCGGTCGTCCGGCCGAACCTGTCCGCTACTCGGCGCTGAATCCCCGTCCCGCGGCCGGTGCTGCGCGCCCCGGTGGCCCGCGCACGGGTCCTGGTGGCCGTCCGGCGCCCAATGCGCCCCCGGCCGAACCCAATGTGTTGCGCCCCAGCCGGGCCCCCGGCACCGGTTTCGGCCGTCCGGCCAAGGCTGGCGAGGAGGATCGTGACAAGCGCTTCTCGGACGCCGGTCCGGGCAAGGCCGTCAGCCGCACGCGTGGCGAGCCGAAGCGTCGTGAAGGCCGTCTGACCATCCAGGCTGTGGCCGGAGGTGACGAGGACGCCGCCGAGCGCATGCGCTCCCTGGCCTCGGTCCGCCGCGCTCGCGAACGTGAGAAGGAAAAGCGCAAGGGCGGTTCGACCGATACGCCCAATCGTCCGCGCGAGGTCGTCATTCCCGACGTCATCACCGTGCAGGAGCTGTCCAACCGGATGGCCGTGCGCGGCGTCGACATCATCAAGTTCCTGATGAAGCAGGGCCTGATGATGAAGATCAACGACGTTATCGACACCGACACCGCCGAGCTGGTCGCTGACGAATACGGCATGACGGTCAAGCGCGTCTCGGAATCCGACGTCGAGGAAGGCTTCCTGTCCGACGCCGTGGATGACGAGGCGACCACGCCGCGCGCCCCGGTCGTGGCCATCATGGGCCACGTCGACCACGGCAAGACGTCGCTGCTCGACGCGCTGCGCACCACGGACGTCGCGGCGGGTGAGGCCGGCGGCATCACCCAGCACATCGGCGCCTATCAGGTGCGCACGCCCAATGGCGAGGCGGTCACCTTCCTCGACACGCCCGGCCACGCTGCGTTCAGCGCCATGCGCACGCGCGGTGCCAACGTCACGGACATCGTGGTTCTGGTGGTTGCGGCCGACGACGGCGTCATGCCCCAGACGATCGAGTCGATCTCGCACGCCAAGGCGGCGGGCGCGCCGATCATCGTGGCGGTCAACAAGATCGACAAGCCGGAAGCCGATCCGCAGAAGGTCGTCAACGAACTGCTGCAGTACGAGATCATCGGTGAGGCGCTCGGTGGTGACACCCAGATCGTCGAGGTCTCGGCCAAGGCCAGGATGAACCTGGACGGCCTGATCGAGGCCATCCTGCTGCAGGCCGAGGTCATGGACCTGAAGGCGGACCCCGAGCGGTCGGCCGAGGGCGTGGTCATCGAGGCCAAGCTGGACAAGGGTCGCGGTCCTGTCGCGACCGTCCTGGTCAAGCGCGGCATGCTCAAGCGCGGCGACATCGTCGTGGCCGGCTCTGCCTGGGGCAAGGTGCGCGCCCTGCTCAACGAGCGCAACGAGCAGCTCAAGGAGGCCGGGCCCTCGGTTCCGGTCGAGGTCCTGGGTCTGGATGAGGCCCCGGCCCCCGGCGAACCCTTCGCCGTCGTGGAATCGGAAGCCCGCGCCCGTGAACTCACCGAGTACCGCGCCCGCGTGAAGCGCGAGAAGGCCACCGGCGGCATCAACCAGGTCAGCCTGGTCGACATGATGTCCAAGCTGGGCTCGAAGAAGATCAGCGAGCTGCCGGTCGTCATCAAGTCCGACGTCCAAGGCTCGGGCGAAGCCATCTCGGGCTCGCTGGAGAAGATGGGCAACGACGAGGTTCGCGCCCGGGTCGTCTATTCGGGTGCCGGCGGTATCACCGAGTCGGACGTCCAGCTGGCCAAGTCGGCCGGGGCCCCGATCCTGGGCTTCAACGTCCGCGCCTCCAAGCAGGCCCGCGACCTCGCCGACCGCGAGGGGGTGGAGATCCGCTACTACGCGATCATCTACGACCTGCTGGACGACATGAAGGGCGTGCTGTCGGGCATGCTGGCTCCGCTGCAGCGCGAGACCTTCCTCGGCAACGCCCAGGTGCTGCAGGTCTTCGACATCTCCAAGACTGGCAAGATCGCCGGTTGCCGGGTGTCAGAAGGCGTGGTCCGCAAGGGCGCCAAGGTCCGGATCATCCGCGACGACGTCGTGGTGCTGGAACTGGGCACGCTCGCCACGCTCAAGCGCTTCAAGGACGAGGTCAACGAGGTCCCGTCGGGCCAGGAGTGCGGCATGCACTTCCAGGGCTTCCAGGACATCAAGGTCGGCGACTACATCGAGTGCTTCACGGTCGAGGAAGTGAAGCGGAGCCTGTAAGGGCGCTGCCGCTCGCTACCTGAGCGCGGCTCGTCTCCTCCCTGTCGCGCAGCGATGGGGAGGGGGACCGCCAAGCGGTGGAGGGGGTCTGTCCTCACCTGCCGTGGCGGCCGAGCGCGCGAATCGCCCCTCCGTCTCTCCGCTGCGCTCCGTGCCGCCTCCCCACGTCTGCGGCGCATGGAGGAGACCCGTTCCCCGCCTCCCTTCCGCCACGGATCGCGGTATCAGTGTGTCCATGCGGCGCCGGATCGTTACTCTCTGTCTCCTCGCTCTCGCCGGACCGGCGGTGGCGGATACCCGTCTTCTGGCTTTCGATCCGGCCGACCGGGTGACGCGCGCCCTGACACGCGGCGTGACGCTGGAGGTCGAACGCGGACTTTTCGGGGCCATCAGTGTGCGGCGCATCCTGTCCACCAGCGCGCGGGGATCGGCCGCCATCGCGCGCGGCGGCCCGGACGAGGCGCGCCGTGTCCTGCCAGCCGGCGTCTCTGAAGCCACGGTCTACACCATCCCGCTGGAAGGCGACGGCCGGGGTCTGGCGCGCGCCCTGTGCCCCGGGGCGGATCAGACCTTCCTGGTGCTCGGCCGCCTGAGGGCAGGGCGGCCAATGGCCATGCACGGCGTCGGTCGCTGGGCCGACGGTACCTATCGCCACTGCGTGACCCTGTCCTACCTCTACCGCGGAGAGTGGAGCGCCCCGCCCCGCGGCGCGGTCGGCGAAACGCCCTGATGCGTGGCCTGTTGGGTGTGCTGATCGCCGGGTTGCTCGGCCTGGTCGCGGCGGTCTGGACCTGGACGCGGGCCGGAGCGGTGGTCGCGCCCTCCGGGGGGCCGCCTATCGTCATCCATATCCTGAACAACGGCTTCCATACCGATCTGGCCGTGCCCCGTGCCGTGCTGGAGGCCCGGGGCGGACCGCTGGCCGAGGCCTCACGGTCCGTGGGCCCCGGTGACTGGATCCTGATCGGCTGGGGTGACGCCACCTTCTTTGTGGACACCTCGCCGATGGAGGGTCGACTTCTCGACGGAGCGCGCGCCTTCTTCCGGCCGGGCAATCCGTCCGTGGTGATGCTGGACCCGCACACTGGAGACCCGTCGCGAGGCCTCCCGGCAGACAGGGTTCACACCCTGAGGATTTCCCAGGCCGCCTTCGCCGCCATGACGGGCCGGGTCGAAGACTCGCTTGCGCTTCACAATGGCCGGGCCCGGCTCTCGACGGCCCGCCCGGGTTCAGGCGCGCATTTCTTCGCCAGCCATGAGCATTTCTGGATCGGCTACCTCTGCAACAGCTGGACGGCGCGGGTGCTGAACGCGGCAGGCCTGGACATCCGGCCGATGCGGGCCGTCACCGCCGGGGAAGTTGTGGCGACGGTGGACAGGGCCGCCCAAGCAGCCTAGACCGCGCGCCTTTCGCTTTTCGAGCCGGGTCCGATCCCCGGCGAGCGGACCAGGAGACCCGTCATGGGCAAACAGCACACCCGAAACGCCTCTGGCCCTGCCGGCCCCTCCCAGCGTCAGCTGCGCGCCGGCGAGTTGATCCGCCACGCCCTGGTCGACGTCCTGCGTGAGGAGGAGATTCACGACGAGGCCCTGCGCGGCATCTCCATCACGGTGACCGAGGTCCGGCTCAGCCCCGATCTCAAGCACGCGACTTGCTTTGTGGAGCCCCTGGGGGCCGGCGTCGATGCCGCCGAGACCGCGGGCCATGAGGACGCGATCATCAAGGCCTTGAACGCCCATGCCAAGTTCCTGCGCGGACAGCTGGGTCGTCACATCGACATGAAGTTCACGCCCGACCTGCGCTTCCGGCACGACGAAAGCTTCGACGCGGCCAGCCGCATCGATCGCCTGTTCGACGATCCGCGCGTGCGGGCCGACCTCGAGCGTCGCGACCAAGACGACGACGCCTGATGGGCCGCAGGAAGAAGGGCAATCCCGTCCACGGCTGGGTCTGCCTCGACAAGCCACTTGAGATGGGCTCGACCGAGGCCGTGACGAAGGTCCGCCGCCTGTTCGACGCCCAGAAGGCGGGCCATGCGGGAACGCTGGATCCACTCGCGACCGGCATCCTGCCCATCGCTCTTGGCGAGGCGACCAAGACCGTGCCCTTCATGATGGAGGCCCAGAAGGTCTATCGCTTCACCATTCAGTGGGGTGTTTCAACTGACAGCGTCGATCGCGAGGGCGATATCATCGCCCGTTCCGATGTCCGGCCGTCGATCGAGGCCGTGCGGGCCGCGCTGCCGGCCTTCATCGGCGAGATCGACCAGACCCCGCCGCGCTTCTCGGCCATCAAGGTCGACGGCCAGCGCGCCTATGACCTCGCTCGCGACGGTGCCGAGTTCGAGTTGGAGAGCCGCCGCGTTGTCATTCACGAGGCTGAGGTTACCGGCGCGCCCGACCCGGATCACGTCGAGATCACCATCCGCACCGGCAAGGGCGTCTATGTGCGGTCTCTGGCTCGCGATCTTGCCGTGGCGCTGGGAGCCGAGGGGCATGTTTGCGCGCTTCGCCGCGAGTGCGTGGGGCCGTTCTCGACCGAAAACGCCGTCTCGCTGGATTTCCTGACCGATCTGGTGCATAGGGACGCCGCCTTTGAGGGCCTACTGCCCGTCTCGACCGCCCTGGACGACATCCCGGAGCTGGCCGTGACGGACCAGGACGCCTTCGCGCTTCGGCAGGGACGGCCGATCGTTCTGCTCCCCCGTCAGGTCGAAACCCTGAAGAGCCGCCTTTCTGGCGGGTCTCGCACCGTTTCCACCTTTCAGGGCCAGACGCTCGTCGCGCTTTGTCAGTTGCGGGCCGGTCGGCTCGAACCCGACCGCGTTTTCAACCTGTCCTGACCCATCCCTTCGGGGCCGGAATGGACACTTCCCGCTCTCAAGCAGCGAGGCCTCGCAGGCCGAGCGTTAGGGCAAAGAAAGGAAGCTTCGGATGTCGATCACTGCTGAACGCAAGGCCGAGGTCATTGCGGACAATGCCCGCTCTTCGGGCGACACCGGCTCGGCCGAGGTCCAGGTCGCGATCCTGTCGGAACGCATCTCCAACCTGACCGAGCACTTCAAGACCCACAAGAAGGACAACCACAGCCGCCGGGGCCTGCTCAAGCTGGTCTCACAGCGTCGTCGCCTTCTCGACCACCTGGCCAAGACCGACAGGGATCGCTACGGCGCCCTCGTCGCCAAGCTGGGCCTGCGCCGCTAAGCGCGGGACACGCGGAACCGATTGCGAGGCGCGGGTTCACCCCCGCGCCTCTTTCCGCATATGAAGACCGGTGCGCCGCCGGATGTTCGGCGCAATGACCCGATCCGATGCCTGAGGGCGTGTGATCCGGTCCAGACTACTGACGCGAGGGCTCCAAAGCGGTCCTCATCACACCCGGACCGACCGCCATGGGGTGGCCGGTCCACGGATCGAAGGACGAAAGGCCCGACGCTCCATCCCCTGACGGGACGCCCGCCCGGAATTCGCCGCGCGGGGCACGAAAGACGAAACGACTATGTTCGACATCAAACGCAAGACGATCGACTGGGCCGGCCGGCCTCTGACGCTGGAAACGGGCCGCATCGCCCGCCAGGCCGACGGCGCGGTTCTGGCCACCTATGGTGAGACCGTGGTCCTGGCCACTGTCGTTTATGGCCGCGCGCCCAAGCCCGGCATGGATTTCTTCCCCCTGACCGTGAACTACCAGGAAAAGACCTTTGCCGCGGGCAAGATCCCGGGTGGCTACTTCAAGCGTGAAGGCCGTCCGACCGAGAAGGAAACCCTGGTCAGCCGCCTGATCGACCGTCCGATCCGCCCCCTGTTCGTCAAGGGCTTCAAGAACGAGACCCAGGTCGTCGTCACCGTCCTGCAGCACGACCTGGAGAACGATCCCGACGTTCTGGCAATGGTCGCCACCTCGGCGGCCCTGACGATCTCGGGCGTGCCGTTCATGGGCCCGATCGCGGGTGCCCGCGTCGGCTACATCAACGGTGAGCTGGTTCTGAACCCGACCATCGACCAGCTGACCGAGTCAGACCTCGATCTGGTCGTCGCCGGCACGGCCGACGCCCTGATGATGGTGGAGTCCGAGGCCAAGGAACTGTCGGAAGACACCTTCCTGGACGCCCTGATGTTCGCCCATCGCGGCATGCAGCCGGTGATCGAGGCCATCATCGAACTGGCCGAGCACGCCGCCAAGGAGCCCTTCGACTTCCAGGCCGAGGACCACTCCGAAGTCGTCGCCTCGATCAAGAAGCTGGTGGGCGAGGACATCAAGGCCGCCTACACCCACGTCACCAAGCACGAGCGTCACAACGCCGTCGGCGCCGCCAAGAAGAAGGCCGCCGAGGCCCTGCTGAAGACCGACGAGAACCCGGACGGCGTCGAGTCGGCCAAGTTCGGCACCGCCTTCAAGGAGTGCGAGGCCGACGTGCTGCGTCGCGACATCATCGAGAACGGTCACCGCGTCGACGGCCGTGCGCTGGACAAGGTCCGTCCGATCGTCTCGGAAGTCGGCGTATTCCCGCGCACCCACGGTTCGGCCCTGTTCACCCGCGGTGAAACCCAGGCGATCGTGGTCGCCACGCTCGGCACCGGCGACGACGAACAGTACATCGATGCCCTGACCGGGACGTACAAAGAGAAGTTCCTCCTGCACTACAACTTCCCTCCCTATTCGGTCGGCGAGACCGGCCGGATGGGCGGCGCGGGCCGTCGGGAAATCGGTCACGGCAAGCTGGCCTGGCGGGCGATCCGTCCGATGCTGCCCAGCCACGACGAGTTCCCCTACACGATCCGTCTGGTGTCGGAGATCACCGAGTCGAACGGCTCTTCCTCCATGGCCACGGTCTGCGGATCGTCGCTGGCCCTGATGGATGCCGGCGTGCCCCTGAAGAAGCCCGTCTCGGGCATCGCCATGGGTCTGATCCTGGAGCCGTCCGGCGAGTTCGCTATCCTGTCGGACATCCTGGGGGATGAAGATCACCTGGGCGACATGGACTTCAAGGTCGCCGGCACGCGTGACGGCATCACCTCGCTGCAGATGGACATCAAGGTCGCCGGCATCACCGAGGAGATCATGAAGAAGGCGATCGCCCAGGCTTCGGCCGGCCGTCTTCACATCCTCGACGAGATGGACAAGGCTATCGACGGTGCCCGCACCGAGCTGGGTGAGTTCGCGCCCAAGATCGAGACCATCAAGGTCCCGGTCGACAAGATCCGCGACATCATCGGCACCGGCGGCAAGATCATCCGCGAAATCGTCGAAAAGACGGGCGCCAAGATCAACATCGAGGACGATGGCTCAGTGAAGATCGCCGCCTCCGAACAGGAGAAGATCGACGCGGCCAAGAACTGGATCAGCTCGATCGTGTCCGAGCCCGAGCCCGGCATGATCTACACCGGCAAGGTCGTGAAGGTCGTCGATTTCGGCGCCTTCGTGAACTTCTTCGGGGCCAAGGACGGCCTGGTCCACGTCTCGCAGATGGCGCTGGAGCGGGTGGCCAATCCCGCCGACGTCGTCTCGGAAGGCCAGGAGGTCAAGGTCAAGTTCCTCGGCTTCGACGACCGCGGCAAGACCAAGCTGTCGATGAAGGTCGTCGATCAGGCCACCGGTGAGGACCTGACCGACAAGATCAACGCCGAACGTGCCGAGCGGGGCGAGCCGCCTCTGTCGGAAGACACCGGCGGTCGTCCCAAGAAGGACGGCGACGGCGGCGGTCGCGGTGACCGTGGTCGGCGTCGCCGGGACTAGGGTTCCGGCTTTGCCTGAATGAAGAAGGCCCCGCTGTCGCCAGCGGGGCCTTCTTTCTTTCTCCCTCCCCTTCATGGGGAGGGAAGACCGCGAAGCGGTCAGGGTTGGGTGCGTGACCGCGCATTCGGCCCCCACCCGAGCTCCGCTCCGCTCCGCCGTCCCTCCCCATAAAGGGGAGGGAGAGATATCACCCCTCCCCATCCTCGTCGGGCGCTTCCTCTTGAGGCGGCGCGTCATCGGGCATCATGGCCGCTGGCGCGGCAACGGCATCAGCCTCCTCGGACGCCTCGTCCTCGTCCGGCGCCTCGGCGGGCTCGGCGCCACAGGCTGCGAGAGACAGACTCGCAGCCGCCAAGGCTACGAGCGGCAGAACGGTTCGGGCGGAGCGGTGACGACGCATGGCGGGACTTCCTTGTCGAACGATGCTCGACGATGCCCCGCTTTGCCGGGTCTGCCTAGCCGCCTACGCCCGCTGGGCGAGCGCCGCCTCGACGGCGTCGCGCTGCAGGGTGAACAGGTGGCCGCAGCCAAGTTCCGCCAGCTCGAACAGCCGGTCGAACTCGGGGCGCGAGAACCCCCGCTTTTCCCCGGTGGCCTGGATCTCGACGATGGTTCCGGCCCCCGTCAGGACGAAGTTGCCGTCGGCCTCGGCCTGGCTGTCCTCCTCGTAGTCGAGGTCCAGCACCGGGGTATCGGCGAAGACCCCGCACGAGATGGCGGCGACCTGATCCAGCACCGGATCACCCTTCAGCACGCCCTCATTGCGCAGGTATCCCAGCGCCGAGGCGACCGCGACCCAGGCGCCGGTGATGGAGGCAGTCCGCGTGCCGCCATCGGCCTGGATGACATCGCAGTCGACCAGAACCTGCCGCTCACCCAGCGCCTTCAGGTCGATCACGGCCCGCAGCGACCGGCCGATCAACCGTTGAATCTCCTGCGTCCGACCGGACTGCTTGCCGGCTGCGGCCTCGCGGCGGCCACGGGTATGGGTCGCGCGGGGCAGCATGCCGTATTCCGCCGTCACCCACCCTGCCCCCTTGCCGCGCATCCAGCCGGGCACATTTTCCTCGACCGAGGCTGTGACCAGAACCTTGGTGTGCCCGAACGTGACCAGGCAGGAGCCTTCGGCGTAGCGGTTGACGCCGGTCTCCAGCGTGACGGTGCGAAGCTGGTCGGGGGTGCGGTCGGACGGGCGCATATTGGTGTCTCGGGGCGTTGCGGAACGGGCCGCACCGCTTATCCTGAAACCATGAGCCTGTATGCCCCCCAACGTCAGGCGACCCCGCCGCCGACGGTGACCTTGCGGCCGGCGACTGTGGCCGACGCGGCCATTCTGGCTGCCTGGGATCTGGAACCACATGTCATCGCCTGCTCCAGCGACGATCCATTGGCCGAGGTCGCCTTCGACGGCACGGACTGGAGCGATGAGCTGTCCAACTCGGCCTATGAGCTGACCTATGTCATCGCCGAGGTCGAAGGTCAGCCCGTGGGCGTCATGGCGGTCTGCGACCCGTACACCGAGCCGAGCCACTACTGGGGCGAGATCGAACCGAACCTTCGGGCCATCGACATCTGGATCGGACCACCAGAGTGGCTCGGGCGCGGCGTCGGTACCGCGATGATGACCCAGATGATCGACCGCTGCTTCGGCGAACCGGGCGTGGAGGCCATCGTTATCGATCCGCTGGCGTCCAACACCGCCGCGATCCGCTTCTACCAGAGACTGGGCTTCGTCTCCGAAGGCCGGCGGATGTTCGACGAGGATGACTGCCTCATGCATCGCCTGACGCGCGCCGACTGGAAGGCGCGTCGATGACCTTCCTCCAGCCGTCGCCCAGCCTTCCGGCGCTGGATCAGCGGGCGCGCGACATCTTCCGCAGCATCGTCGAGACCTATCTGGAGACCGGTGAGCCGGTCGGGTCGCGCACTGTGTCGCGGGGTGGGGTCCAGCTGTCGCCGGCCTCGATCCGCAACACGATGCAGGACCTCACGCTCGCGGGCCTTCTGGCCGCGCCCCATACGTCGGCCGGGCGCATCCCGACCCACGCGGGTCTGCGTCTGTTCGTCGACGGCCTGCTCGAGATCGGAGAGATCGGGGTCGATGAACGCCGCGAGATCGATGCCCGTCTGGCCGGACGCGGGCGCGGCTTCGATGAGGCGCTGAACGAGGCCTCGGCCCTGCTCAGTGGCCTCGCCGGCGGGGCCGGCATTGTCGCCAGCCCGGTCCGGGACGCCGGCGTCAAGCACGTGGAGTTCGTGGCGCTGGGCTCGGGCCAGGCCCTGGCGGTGCTGGTCGCCGACGACGGCACAGTGGAGAACCGGCTGATGACCCTGGCCGCCGGGGTCACGCCCTCGACCCTGCAGGAGGCGTCGAACTTCTTGAACGCCCGTTTGAAGGGCCGCCCCCTGTCTGATGCGCGTCATGAGATGCGGGGCGAACTGGACGCGGCCCGTAAGGAACTGGACGCAGCCGCCGCCCGCCTGGTCGAGGAGGGGCTGGCAGCCTGGTCCGGTGGCGGAGACCGCGACCGGTCCCTGATCGTGCGCGGACGCGCCAATCTGCTGGCCGACACGGGCGCGGTCGAAGATCTCGAGCGCGTGCGCGTCCTGTTCGACGATCTCGAGCAGAAGGAACAGCTGATCGGCCTTCTGGACGGTGTCACCTCGGCCCAGGGCGTGCGCATCTTCATCGGGGCGGAAACACGGCTGTTTTCGCTTTCGGGTTCCGCTGTCGTCGCGGCACCCTATATGACGGGCCGCCAGCGGGTTCTGGGCGCCATCGGCGTGATCGGACCCGCGCGGCTGAACTATGCCCGCATCATCCCGTTGGTGGACTACACCGCCCGGGTGCTGGGGCGCATTCTGGACGGACAAGAGACGTGACCGATACGACGAACTCCGACGCGACCGAGCCCTCGGCCCTCGATGAGGCCCTGGCTCATGCGGAAGCCGCGCTGGACGGACAGGGATCAGACGACCTGTCGACGGTGGACGCCCTGATCGCCGAGCGCGATCAGTGGAAGGACCGCGCCATGCGCGCCGCCGCCGACGCCGACAACACCCGCCGACGCGCCGAGACCCAGATGAACGACGCGCGCGCCTACGCCATCCAGCGCTTCGCCAAGGATCTGCTGGGCGTGGCCGACAATCTGGAGCGCGCGCTCCAGGCCGCGCCGAAAGACGCCGACAGCCAGGCCGCGGGCCTGATCACCGGGCTGGAGCTGACGCAGAAGTCGCTGCTCCAGGCGTTCGAGGCCAACGGGCTGAAGCGCGTGGCCCCCGGTCTGGGCGAGGCCTTCGATCCCCATCTGCATCAGGCCATGATGGAGCAACCCTCGACCGAGGCGCCCGGCGGAACGGTCATCCAGACCATGCAGGCCGGCTACGAGCTGTTCGGCCGAACCGTGCGCCCGGCCATGGTGGTCGTCGCCGCCAAGGGCTCCGGACCGCAGGGGCACAACCCCTATGGCGCGGCCGCGAGTGCCAGCGGCGCCGCCTTCGACGGCAAGGCCTAGGACTTCAACTTCGTCTCAAACAGGGCCAGCAGCCGGGCCCAGCCATCTGCGGCCTCGGCGGCTCGGTAGCCGGGCCGATAATCGGCGTGGAAGCCGTGGGGTGCGCCGTCATACAGCTTGATGCCGCTTTCTGTGGCCCCTGCCGCCTCCAGCGCCGTCTGCATGGCGGCGACCGTGTCGTTGGGAATGCCCTGGTCGGCCGATCCATAGTTGCCGATCACCACACCGCTCAGGTCGTCGGCGAGGTCGATCGGCCACGGCGCGCCCGCCGCCGCCTGTTCCGGGGTCGCGCTGGCGGACGGGGCCAGGCGCCCGTACCAGGCGACGCCTGCATCGATCACCGGGAAACGCGCTGCCGCCTGCCAGACCACCTTGCCGCCCCAGCAGAAGCCGGTGATGCCGACCCGGTCGGAGTTGGCCCACAGCTGCCCTGACGCCCACTCCAGCGTCGCGGCGATGTCGCCCATCACCTGTTCATAGCCGGCCTGCTCCACGATGGCGCGGATGCGCTGCATGTCGGCGAGCGGTGCCGGATCCTCTGCGCGGACGAAGAAGGCCGGAGCGACGGCGGCATATCCGGCCTTCGCCAGACGTCGGGCCACATCCATGATGTAGGCGTGCAGGCCGAAGATCTCGCTCACGACGATCACGACCGGGAAGGGCCCCTCACCCTCGGGTCGGGCCACATAGGCGGGCAGGTCAAACCCGTCCTGGGCCGGATAGGTCGTCATCCCGGTGGTCAGGCCGACCTCGTCGGTCACGATCGGCTGGGCGTCCTGGGCCAGGGCCGCGACCGCATAGCCGGTGAACACCGTTCCAGCCGCCAGCCCGGCCAGTCCTCGCCGCGACAGGTTGAAATCAGAGGGTTCGCAGCCTTCGGGGCGGGTCAGGAGGGTCATGGTGCGGTCTCCGGTCTCTGGAAGGGCCGGACCTTGGAGCGGATGTCGGCGCGCGTCGAGTCGCGGCAACGCGTCCTCATCGCGAGCGATAGCCGAACCTATCTCGTGAAGTAGTAGTCCGCGATCTGGCAGCTGTTGATGCCGCCCCTTTCCAGGGTCTCGCCGTTGTCGAACCGGGCGCGCAGGGAATAGCGGCATGCACCGGTTCCATCGTCGATGGCCACCACCACGCTGCGCCCTGCGCCGAGGCCGCTGGAGCCCAGCAGGTCCCCGGTCCACCCCGAGCCCGAGGAGGCCTGCAGCCCGACCATGGTCAGGCCCGTCTGATTGTGGACGCGGACGTTGCGGTTATTCGTGTCGCGTGACTGCGAGGCGGCGATGCGGGTGAGCGTTCCTTCGCGTGCCGTCTCGGTCGATCCCGCCACGGCATGCCCCGACCAGCCGGTTGCGATCAGGACACAGCCGACGACAAG
>JADCBH010000391.1 GCA_020253595.1 Brevundimonas sp. | reverse complement strand
CCTCGAAGGTCTTGGGGCGATATTTGCGCGCGAGGACGGTGTAGGCGGCGCCGTCGTTCTGATGGGCGTCGGAGGGGGCGCTGGCCGGGGCGGCTTTCGCGGCCCTGGGTTCCGGAGTGGGCGCGGGGACGGGCGCGCCGAACATGTCGTCGGTGTTCTGATCGCGCTCGGGCGCGTCGTCGTCCTCCGCCCAGGGCGGGTCGCCGGAATCAAGGTCGACGTCGGTCATCAGTGGAGGTTAGCGCGGGAGGGGGATCGCGCGCGACTCCTAAGAGGTTTGCCGCAGGCCCGTCAGGGTTTCATCACAACGAACACAGCGAGCTCACAACGAACACAACGGGAGCGGCGTCGCAGATGCGCACGGGGCATCGTTGTGATCGTCGTGGCTTTGGCTTCGTTTTGATCGTTGTGAAGAACCACCATCGGCGGATGACAACTGGATCAAACGACAGGACCTTCGGCCCGAACGCACATCAGATTTTGGGAAAAGGTGGAGACCGCGACCCGAAGGGGAATTCGTTGTGGCTGCTGCCTTCCGGCCCTGACCAGGTTGGCGAAGCCTTCGCCCGCGATCTCCGAGGCCCATATGGCCCGATGGCGCGGCGGGATCAAGGTGCCCCCTCCCCGACCGAAGCGAACGCCGCTAGGAAGCGGACATGGCCCTCCCCGCCCTCAACACCTTCGCCGGAAACCCGCTGGACCGCGCCGGAGACCGGCGAAACGATCCCCAATGGTTGGCTGAACAGGGGGCGAACCCCGAGGCGCTGGCCATGATGCTGTGGCAGGGGCGACCGTTGCTGGAGGAGACGGCCAAGGGGCCACGGCTGGCGTGGACGGACCTGACCCGGGCGCGGGCCATGGTGGACGAGGCCGACCACGAGCTGTTCCTTGGCCTGTGGAAGGGCGCGCCGGTCTTTGCGGTCGAGTTCGAGGGCGAGGCGGATCCGGCCGGTGAAGGTTCCGGGGGGCCGGTGTCCGGTCTGGGTGTCTTCACCGAACTGCGCGAGGCGGCGGCAGTGCTGCCGGATACGGACGCGGCCATGGCGGGGACGGCGCGCAGCCTGTTCGACTGGAGCCGACGGCACGGCTTCTGCGCCAACTGCGGGCAGGCGACGGACCTGATTTCCGGCGGCTGGAAGCGGAAGTGCCCCGCCTGCGCGACCGAGCATTTCCCGCGCGTCGATCCGGTCACGATCATGCTGCCGGTGTTTGAGGACCGGTGCCTGCTGGGGCGTCAGGCGGCCTGGCCCAAGGGACCGATGTCAGCGCTGGCGGGCTTTCTGGAGCCCGGCGAGACCATCGAGGAAGGCTGCGCGCGCGAGATCGCCGAGGAGGCGGGACTGACGGTGACGGCGGTGCGGTACCACTCCAGCCAGCCCTGGCCGTTTCCGTCCCAGCTGATGATCGGCCTGATCGCAGAAGTATCGGACGATCAGGCGAGCCCGGACCAGACAGAGCTGGAAGAAGTGCGCTGGTTCACCCGGGACGAGGCGCGGGCCGTGCTGGCGGGCGCGCATGAGGTGAAGGCGCCGCCAAGGTTCGCAATCGCGCGGACCCTGCTGGAGGCGTGGGTGGGAGGCGAGGGATTAGGGATTAGGGAATAGGGATTGGAGATGGCGCTGTCGCACCGGGATCTGGCCGTCTGGCAGAAGGGCGTGGACCTCGCCTGCGATGTATATCGCCTGACGCGTGTGATGCCAAAGGAGGAGGCGTTTCGCCTCTCGGGGCAGATCATTCGCGCGTCCAGTTCGATTCCGGCGAACCTGGCAGAAGGCAACGGGCGAGCCACTCGGCGGGACTATGCACATTTCGTCAGCATCGCTCGGGGCTCGGCGGCGGAACTGGAGACCTTCCTGATCATCATCGGCCGACTGGAACTGGCACCCGCCGACAAGGTGGCCGAGCTGCTAGGCCGAACCGAAGAACTCGGCCGCATGCTAACGGCGCTGCGGACGCGGCTTTCAGAACCCGCAACGCCCTCCAATCCCTAATCCCTAATCCCTAGCAAAGCCCGCGCCGCCTCGAGATCCGCAGGGTTGTCGACAGAGATCGGCGCTTCGGAGACCGTGGCGGCCCAGATGGAGAGGCCGAGTTCGAGGGCGCGGAGCTGTTCCAGCTTCTCGCGTTTTTCCAGAGGCGACGGCGGCGCGGCGCAGAAGCGCTTCAGCGCCTCCCGGCGATAGCCATAGATGCCGATGTGACGCCACACGGGACCGTCGCCATAAAGCGTCGAACGCGTGAAGTAGAGGGCCCGGGCGTGGCGACGGTCTTCAGGCAGCGCCAGCACGGCCTTCACCACATCGACATTGGAGCGGTCGGACGGATCGAGCTCGGGCGCGACCAGGGTGGCGATGTCGCAGGTCGGCTCGCCATGCAGCAAGGCAGCGCAGGCGGTCGCCAGACCCGGGTCGGCGAACGGCATGTCGCCCTGGAGGTTGATGACGGCGTCGAACTCGCCGTGTGGGTCCAGCGTCTCCAGAGCGGCCAGGGCGCGGTCCGAGCCGCTGGGGAGGGAGGGGTCGGTCAGGACGGCGCGACCACCGGCGGCCTCGACCACCTGCACGATCTCCGGATCGCCTGCGGCGACGGCCACGGGCAGGCCCGACGCCACGGCCTGTTCCCAGGCGCGGACGATCATGGGCTTGCCGCCGATGTCGGCCAATGGCTTGCCCGGCAGACGGGTCGCGGCCATGCGCGTGGGGATAAGGATCAGGGGCGTCATTCAGGCGTTTCCCGTCATGCGACCTCGCGACGCCTGATCAGGCGGCCGGGCCGGTTGCGAAGGCGGCGCTAGCGTGTAAGAGACCGGCCCGCAAGACACTCGCCCGCTTCGCCATCGTTCGGCACGGGCCATTTAGACGGGATGCGACGACGCGATGAGCGGCGATCTGAAGTGGAACAAGATCATGGGCGCGGGTCTGGGAACGGCGTTCGCCGTCCTGGTGCTGCAGCAGGTTTCGGGCGCAGTCTTTGCGACCAAGGAGCCCGAGAAGATGGGCTATATGATCAACGTCCCCGAGGAGGCCGAGGCCGGTGCCGCTGAAGAGGTACTGCCCCCGGACTGGGGGACGCTGCTGCCCGTCGCGGACCTGGCTGCGGGCGAAGCCGCCTACGCGCGCTGCGCTTCGTGCCACACGGTCAACTCGGGCGGCGCGGACGGGATCGGCCCGAACCTGTACGGGGTCGTGGGCGGCCGCGTACTGCACCGTCCGGGCTTTGCCTATTCGGACGCCATGACGGCCCATGCGGGCGTCGCGCCGATCTGGGGCTATGACGAACTGGATCAGTTCCTCACGGCACCGGCCCGGTATGTGGAAGGCACCAAGATGTCGTTCGCCGGTCTGCGTGACACCCAGGCGCGCGTGAACCTGATAGCCTATCTGCGCAGCCAGGGCTCGGCCGGCTTTGCCATCCCCGCTCCCGATCCGGCGCGTCAGCCCGGTGGTGCGGCTCCGGCCGAGGGTGCGGCCCCCGCAGAGGGTGCAGCGGCTCCGGCCGAAGGTGCACAAGCCGCTCCGGCCGAAGGCGCGGCGGCGGCTCCGGGCGCGGAAGCCACGCCGGCGGGCTGATCCCTAGCGAATGCGTCTGAAGCGGGCGGCCTGGAAGCCGTCCGCGAGGCACCGCGCGTCCGCATCAACCAGCGATTCGACTACGACCGCGCCGTGATGGCCAGTGGCGTGAATGACGTGGGACTCGTCCCTCAGGATGGCCGAGTGACCGGTCCAGCTCTGACCCTCGGCGAGGTTGAGCCAGACTACCAGATCCCCGCGCCGCGCCTGATCGCGCGCAACCTCGACACCGAGTTCGGCCTGATCGTGGGCACGACGGGTTCCGGCGAAGCCGCAGGCCAGGAGCGCCTGCTGGACCAGACCGGAGCAGTCGGTGGCCCGTGAGGAGCGGGCGCCCAGTTCGTGAGGCGTGCCGATCAGTTGCTCAGCCACCGTGACGATGTCGAACTGGAACTGACCGATGGACCGGACATGGGCACCGTCTTCGCTGTCGGTGACGAGGGCGTTCAAGGGCAGGGCTGCGTCGCCGGTTGTGACCGTGTGGGTCGGGCGCACGAGGCCCGGCGACAGAAGCGACAGGTCGATCCAGCCGACGATGCCGTCGCGGCGGGCCTGGCCCCAGGCGCGGCCGTCCACTTCATCGAGCACGTCGAAGATCTCGCCGAACAGCAGCTGGTCGATCCGCTCGGACGCGGCGGCGGCTTCAGCGTGAATGTCCGCGACGGGGGCGGCCCCCCGCATGGCCCGCGTCGGCCGATAGGCGTCGGCGCGCACGATTCCTTCCAGCGACAGGGCCGCAAGATCGGGGCGGGCCAGAAGCGGCCGGACGGGAGCGAAGGTGTCGGTCAAGCGCGGGCTCGGTCGATTGAGAGAGCACCCTGAACCCTGAACGCGAAAATCCGGTTAAGCCCCGGTCGTGAATCAGGATTTTGCGTACCGCGCCCTGAGCATCGCGTAGGCCGCGCGCAGGCCTTGCGCCTCGCCGCCCTCGGGCCAGCCAGGGCGGTTGCGGGGGTTCCAGGCGAAGATGTCCATGTGCGCCCAGGCACCGGTGGTCGGGGCGAACTTCTGCAGGAACAGAGCGGCCGTGATCGAGCCGCCCTGCGCCCAACCCGCGCTGTCGTTACGGACATCGGCCAGATCGCTGTCGATCGCGGCGCGGTAACCCGGCCAGAGCGGCATGCGCCATAGGGGGTCGCGCACAGCGTCGGCCGCTGCCAGCAGATCGGCGGCGAGAGCGTCGTCATCCGTGTACAGCGGCGGCAGCTCGGGCCCCAGAGCGATGCGGGCCGCGCCGGTCAGGGTGGCGAAGTCCAGCGTCAGGTCGGGCGCGTGCTCGGAGGCGCGCGCGAGTGCATCGGCGAGGATCAGACGGCCTTCGGCGTCGGTGTTGCCGATCTCGATGGTCAGGCCCTTGCGGCTGGACAGGATGTCGCCGGGGCGGAAAGCGTCGGCAGAGATCGCATTCTCGACCGCCGCGATCAGAACGACCAGCCGCACGTCCAGACCGGCCTGCATGACCAGCCGGCCGAGCGCGAGCGCATGGGCGGCGCCGCCCATGTCCTTCTTCATGTTGCGCATGCCCGCGGCGGGCTTGATGTCCAGACCGCCCGAATCAAAGGCGACACCCTTGCCGACCAGGGCGACCAGCGGCCGGTCGGTGCGGTCCAGGTTCCAGCCGATCTCGAGGATGCGCGGCGCGCGGTGCGGCGCGGCGGCGCGGCCGACGGCGTGGATGGCCGGGTAGTTCTGCTCCAGCAGATCATCGCCGGTCACGACAGAGAGCGTCGCGCCGTGCTCCTCTGCGATCTCTCGGGCGATGGTCTCCATCTGGAGGGGCCCCATGTCGGCGGCGGGGGTGTCGACCATCTCGCGGGCGAGCGCACAGGCCGAGGCGATCCGGGAGGCCTCTGCTGCATCGAAGCCTTCCGGCGCGACCAAGCGGACCTCGGATGTGTCTGCGCGGGGCTTGTAACGGTCGAACGCGTAGCGCCCGAGCAGGAAGGCCAGCGCGGCGACGCGGGCATCCTCGGGCTTGACCTCCAGCCGATAGAGGCCGGTGGGGAGCCGGGCCGACAAAGCGCGGGCGCTCGTCGGATCGAAGGCCTTGCCCGCCCCGACGAGCACATGGTCGATCCCGCCGTCGGTGTTCGGGACCACGACGATCTGGCCCTGCTTGCCCTTGAACCCCATGCGCTCGGCCCAGGCGCGGGCGGGCTCGGTGATCACCTCGTCCGGACCGACGAAGCGGAGCGGGATGGCACCGGCAGCCTCGGCGGAATCGGCGGCGACGATGGGATCGGGCGAGAGGGCGGACATGGCGGGCCTTTGTCGGATTAACCAATGCTTGACGCGAAGCGCCGATTCTTCAGCGGACAGACATCCGGATCGGTGCGCCCCATGTCGCTGAATGGCGTCAGAAGCTCAATCCTCATCGCGGCCGCATGGTCGATGGCCCTCCCGGTGCTGGCCCAGACCGCGCCTGCGCAGACCGTCGCCGCGCCTGCGGCCCCCGCGCCGCGCCTGCCCGCCTCGGCCGAGGAGCGCGCCACCTACAATCGCCTCGATCCCCTCGCCCGCTCCGTCTTCTGGGGGCGCGAGATGGAGGTCAATCCGATGGACCCCGTCGCGGGCGTCGAACTGGCCGAGGCCCTGCGTCAGCTGGGTCAGCACGAGCAGGCCGCCGCCACGGCGCGGCAGGTGCTGACCCTGCAGCCCGGCAACATCGAGGCCATGCTGGAGGTCGGTCGCGCCGAGATCGCGCGTGGACAGGCCTTTTATGGCATCGCCTCCCTGGAACAGGCCCGCGACCTGGCCCCCAATGACTGGCGGCCCCTTTCGCTGCTGGGCGTGGCCTATCAGCAGGTGCGGCGCGCCGACGATGCGCAGGCCGCCTGGCGCGCCGCGCTGGCGATCTCGCCGGATAACGCGGACGTCCTGACCAACGCCGGCATGGCGCTGGCCACGGCGGGGGATGCGGCAGGGGCCGAGGCCATGCTGCGCCGTGCCGTCGCCCAGCCGCCCGCGACCCAGCAGATGCGTCTGAACCTGGCCATGACGCTGGGTCTGCAGGGCAAGATGCCCGAGGCCGAGCAGATCATCCGCCGCGAACTGCCGCCCGAGCTGGCCGACCGGAACCTGCAGTGGCTGAGGTCGCAGACCCCGATCCAGTCGGCGGCCCTGCCGACCGACCAGGCGCGGACCTGGAGCTCGCTCCAGAATCCCTGAGGCTTTCGGGCCGGGCCCTGCCCGCCTATGTTTGCCGCATGATCGACGACCTCTACAGCGCGCGCATCCTGACGCTGGCGGCGAACCTGCCCCACTCCGGGCGACTGGCGGCACCGGAAGGCACCGCCGAGCGCGTGGCCAAGCTGTGCGGGTCCAAAGCCATCGTCGATGTGGTTCTGGACGACGCGGGCCGCGTGGCCGACTTCGCCCAGGACGTGAAGGCCTGCGCGCTGGGTCAGGCGGCAGCGGGCGTGCTGGGCGAGAGCGTGCTCGGTTCGACAGTCGGAGAACTGCGGGAAACGCGCGAGGCCATGCTGGCCATGCTCAAGTCCGGGGGCGAGGGTCCGTCGGGACGGTTCGAGGGCCTGCGGGTGCTGAAGCAGGTCGCGGACTATCCGGCGCGACACGCCTCGACCATGGTCGCCATCGAGGCGACGCTGGAGGCGGTCCAGGCCGCGCTGGCCGCCCGAACCCGGCTCGCCGGCGCCGCTTGAACTTTCTTTTCCGCTCATCCCGGCGAAAGCCGGGACCCAGTGCTTTCGTGAGGCATTGCGTCGGATCGAGAGCGTGGGCTACCCGCATAGTCATAGCCCAAAGAACTGGGTCCCGGCTTTCGCCGGGATGAGCGGCAGGATTGATGAGTTCAGGCTCCCTTTATGAACGCGGCGTCCGCGCGGCCTACCGGGGCTACAAGCTGACGCTCAGCCCCATTTTCGGCCAGTCCTGCCGTTTCCTGCCCACCTGTTCCGACTATGGCCGGGACGCCCTGATCCAGCATGGACCGATCCGGGGCGGGTGGCTGACCGTGCGGCGACTGTGTAGATGCCATCCCTTCGGAGGCTCCGGGTACGATCCGGTGCCGCCCAGAGAGCCCAAGAGACCATGATCCAGCTGACCTTCCCCGACGGCGCGACGCGCGAGTATCCGGCCGGTTCGACCGCGCGCGACGTCGCGGCCGCCATTTCTCCGTCGCTGGCCAAGAAGGCCGTACTGGCCGAACTGAACGGCGAGCAGCGCGACCTGAACCGCGTGCTGGAGAGCGGCGGATCGTTCCGCCTGATCATGCGCGACGACCCCGAGGCGCTGTACACCATCCGCCACGACACGGCCCATGTGCTGGCCGAGGCCGTGCAGACGCTGTTCCCTGGAACCCAGGTCACCATCGGCCCGGCCATCGAGGACGGCTTCTATTACGACTTCGCCCGCGACGAGCCCTTCTCGACCGACGATTTCGCCGCCATCGAAAAGGAGATGGGCAAGATCGTGGACCGGGACGCGAAGTTCGAGCGCGAGGTCTGGGACCGCGACGAGGCCATCGTCTTCTTCGAAGCGCGGGGCGAGAAGTTCAAGGCCGAGCTGATCCGCGACCTGCCGGCGGACGAGACCATCACCCTGTACCGCCAGGGCGACTGGATCGACCTGTGCCGGGGGCCGCACTTCCCCTCCACCCGCCATGTCGGCAAGGCCTTCAAGCTGACCAAGCTGGCCGGGGCCTATTGGCGGGGGGACTCGAAGCGCGAGCAGCTGCAGCGCATCTATGGCACCGCCTGGGCGACCAAGGAGGATCTGGACGCCTATCTCAAGCGTCTGGAAGAGGCCGAGAAGCGCGATCACCGCAAGCTGGGCCGCGCCATGGAGCTCTTCCACATGCAGGAAGAGGGCCGGGGCATGGTCTTCTGGCACCCCAAGGGCTGGGTGCTGTGGCAGGTGATCGAGGCCTATATGCGCCGCCGCCTGAACAAGGCCGGCTACGTCGAGGTCAAGACGCCCCAGGTGCTGGACCGCAAGTTCTGGGAGGCGTCCGGCCACTGGGACAAGTACCGGCCCAATATGTTCGTGTGCGAGACGGTCGAGGGCGAGACCCTCAGCCTCAAGCCCATGAACTGCCCCGGCCACGTGCAGATCTTCGGGATCGGCCAGAGGTCGTACCGGGAACTGCCGCTGCGCATGGCCGAGTTCGGGGCGTGCCACCGCTATGAGCCGTCCGGCTCGCTGCACGGCCTGATGCGGGTGCGGGGCTTCACCCAGGACGACGCCCACATCTTCTGCCGCGAGGACCAGATCGTCGAGGAGACGGCGGCCTTCATCGAGCTGGCCCGCAGCGTCCACGGCGACCTGGGCATGGAGACGGCCTACATCTCGCTCGGCACCCGACCGGAGGTTCGCGCCGGGACCGACGAGTTCTGGGACAAGGCCGAGGCCCTGATGCTGGAGGCCGCCCGAGCGGCGGGATCCGAGCCGGTGGTGACGGCGGGTGACGGGGCCTTCTACGCGCCCAAGCTGGACTTCATCGTCAAGGACGCCATCGGCCGCGAATGGACGTGCGGCACGATCCAGCTGGACTATGTCCTGCCCGAGCGGCTGGGCGCGGAATACGTCGGCGAGGACGGCGGCAAGCACCGGCCGGTGATGCTGCACCGGGCCATCCTGGGCAGCTTCGAGCGGTTCATCGGCATCATGATCGAGAACTACGCCGGGGCCTTCCCCCTGTGGCTCGCGCCCGTGCAGGCCGTGGTGGCGACCATCACCTCGGACGCCGATGACTATGCCCATCAGGTCGCCGCCCGGTTCAAGGCCGCGGGCCTGCGCGTCGAGACCGACCTGAGGAACGAGAAGGTCGGATACAAGGTGCGCGAACACTCTGTCGGCAAGGTCCCGGTCATCGCCGTCGTCGGCCGCTCCGAGGCCGAAAAGGGCGAGGTGGCGATCCGGCGGCTGGGGTCGCAGGAGCAGACGGTGGTCAGCCTGGACGAGGCCATCCGCATCCTGACCGAGGAGGCGACGCCGCCGGATTTGAGGCGGGGGTGATTCTCTCCGTCGATGAAGGTACGGGGGTCCGGTATCGGGCTTGAGCGTGATGTCCGCTTCCGACCCATAGCGGACGTTCGGACACTGACTTATGGGATCGAGGCAGCTGGCTTGGAGACCTCCTCAAGCGAGTGCGCCGTCGACATCGTGGGCAGCCTGGGCCGGCTACTGAATCCGCAGGCTCCAGCGCGTCTCGTCAACGTGTCGCATCTCCGCTGCGGATCAGGCCTCCGTCTGCGGTTTCAATCGCATTGAGCCGCGAGCTTGTCTCGTTCAATAAAGCGGCGCGTTCCGCAATCGAATTGTTAAGCTGTGCAATATCGCCGTTGGCTTGTCGGACTGTGCGAACACTCCATCTGTCCGCCCCGTATCTTTCGAGCCCAGAAGGTCGCGTGCTTACGATGAGCTCCGTTTACCGGCGGCAATCAGGGGATCGAAAAGCTGCTGCCAGAGACGCCGGCTGTCGATAGGAATATCGGCCCGAAGAAGCATGCCGGGCCTAAGCTGGCGCCGCTCCCCGTAAGCGTCCACATAGTCGCGGCTTAGACTGACGCGGATTTCGTACACTGGCTCCGCTGGCGTGATCGGATAAAGCGCTTCGCCCGGACGGACTACGGTTATCGTGATGGCTCTAATCTGCCCCTCGACGAAGCCGAAACGCTGGAAGGGGAAAGCCTCGACCTGCACGCGCACATTTTGCCCAGTCTTGAGAAAGCCGGCTGCTCGGGTGGGCACAAGTAGGTGCGCCTCAAGTTCGGATCCGGCTGGCGAGATCGATAGCAGGGGCAACTCGGCTGCGGGGGTCATGCCGGGCCTTGCCTGGAGCCCCGAGACGGTTCCGGTTATTGGGGCTCGGAGAACGTGGCCACGAGCCAGCGCGAGTTCGCTTCTTCTCTGTGCAAAGGTCGATCCCTCGGTGTCGAGCTCTGCCATCGCGGCGGCTGCCCGCGCAGGTATTGCAGCTGCCTGGGACCGGAGCTCTGCGATGGAGGCCTCGGTCTGGGAAATCCTTGTGTCCAGATCCGCGAGAGCAGCGCGCTCAGAAAGCACGGAGCGCCTTCGACGTTCGACTTCGCTGTTGGGGGCGAACCCTTGAGCTTGCAATCCTGCGAGGCGGTCGGCGTCGACCTCCGAGAGTGCTAACCCCTCTGCCTGAACCTGTCGCTGAGCCTGGAGGATACCTCTGAGCCTCTCCTGAGCTCCGATTTGCTCTAGTAGCCGTCGCCGTTCGCCGTCGTAGCCCTCGCTCACCGCCGAAGTTCGTTCTGCTAGTGCGGCCTCCTGCCGTTCTGCTTCAGCCAACTGCATGTCGAGCATAGGCCCTTGGCCAGTACTGGCGATGTCGGAGGTGAATTCGATCAGGGGCGCTCCCTCGACAACTGCTGCTCCCTCTGTGACCAGCACGCGGGCTATTCGACCAGCCTGAACAGGGCGGACCTGCACGATCCCGGCCTCTGGCGCCAGGAACCCCTGGACCGTTTCCTTGCGGGTGTAGCGGCCGAGCGCCAGCGCAAGCATTAGAGCCACGCAGACCGCCACCGAGACAGCAGTCCAAGCCGTAAGCGATGGGGGCTGAGCCAATCGCACTTCTCCCCAAAGCCTTCGCCGCTTCGCCTCAATCGCCTCTGGCCGAAAGAGTGTCATGCTTCCACTCCCACACCTGCCGCGACGTTGAAGGGGGCCACGCTAGCTCCGGTGATCTCCGTGACCTTGCCCTTGTCGACGAGGAAAATCCGATCGGCGCCGCGGACCGCAGCCTCGCGATGGGCCACCATGATCCGCGTTATTTTTATTTCGTCCAGCGAAGCCATCACTCGCCGTTCAAGCTCCGGATCGAGGTTTGCTGTCCCTTCGTCCATGAAGAGGATCGCCGGCTGCTTGTAGAGGGCACGAGCCAGCAGAAGCCTTTGCTTCTGCCCGCCCGACAGGATCGACCCCATATCGCCGATAAGGCTGTGGTAGCCCATTGGCGTCCTGATGATGTCGTCATGCACGTGCGCCTGGCGGCACGCTTGTTCGACGCGGTCCATGTCTATGTGGGCGTCAAAGAACCCTACGTTGTCCGCGATCGTGCCTGATAGGAGTTGGTCATCCTGCATCACGACGCCAAGCCGATCCCTTACAGCGCGCAGTCCGAGCGCCCGCATGGGATGCCCATCAATCAGCAAATCACCTTCGACAGGCTCGTAAATGCCGACGAGCAGTTTGAGCAACGTCGACTTGCCACCCCCAGAAGGGCCGACCATCGCCACTGCCTCTCCAGGCTCAATTCGAAACGATACGTCCTCGAGCACCCATTGGTCGAACTGACCATAACGAAAGCGCAGCCGGCGCGCCTCAACTGCGCCTTGGATTGGCTTGGAGAGGATGGCTGGGCCATCGAGTCCCCGCTCTGGATCCGCGTGAACGATATCCGCCAAGCGCTCGAGATG
>JADCBH010000390.1 GCA_020253595.1 Brevundimonas sp. | reverse complement strand
AACCGTAGACTCCGATGGCCGTCAGCGGATTGTCATCAATGAGCGAACCGGAACGATTGTGATGGGTAAAGAGGTTAAGCTAAAGCCCGTTTCCATCCTCCCCGGCGGCCTAGCCGTGGAAGTGCAGACGACGCTCGACGTCTCCCAACCCCAACCGCTTGCGGGGGGAAAGACTGCTGTTACACCGACAGTGGGAGTTGGGTCCAAAGAGGACAAAGCGCGTCAGGTCTCCATAAAGCCGGGGGCGACCGTGGAGGATCTCGTCCGTGGATTACAGGTTATCGGTTCCACCCCTCGCGAGGTAATCGCTGTTCTGCAGGCGATGAAGACGGCTGGGGCGATGGACGCTGATCTGGAGGTGATTTAGTGGAAGTGAAGCTAATGCGACCATTGAGTCAACTCTCGCCGGCGATTGCTTCCAAGGAGAAGGCAGTTAGTTCGCCAGAGGAGGCTCATCGAGTGGCGTTGGAATTTGAGTCGCTGCTCTTGGGGCAGATCCTTCAGTCGATGAGTTCGACGGCAGACGGCTCTTTGTGGGGCGGTGGGGATTCGTCCTCGGCCTCGATGGTTGAGTTTGCTCAGGAGCATTTGGCGAAAAGTATCGCTGCCGGTGGCGGGTTGGGAATCGCGAAGATCGTGGAGCAGGGATTCCGGCAAGGATCCTCGACATGATTTGATGTTCGGCAGTTGAACGGTAAGCGTCCGGTCTCGTTTTCAATTACCCACAAGTCTGTTGGATCAGGGGGAGATAAGCCATAGAATGAATAGCCAGTATGCCGAAACAAAAAACGCAAGAATTGTTTCGGGGGCCCGGCGACGGCGGTTCCCTGCCACTGCCAACCGGAACGACCGCGGCTCTGGAACAGGAGATCGCTGCTTGCCGGTTTGAGGACCTTCGCCTTGGCCGGCGCTTTCGCAGGCTCGTCGAACAGTTGGCGCATAGCGTTGGGCAATCCATTCCGCTGGCCTGCCAGGATTGGTCCAGCACGAAGGCGGCTTATCGTTTCCTCTCGAACCCCAAAGTGGACGAAGAGCGAATTTTGGCAGGCCATTTCCAGGCCACCAAGGAGCGTGCCACAGCATCTGGCGGTCTGATCCTGATCCTGCACGACACCACGGAATTCACGATCTACGGGGAATCAGCGCAAGAACTCGGGATGCTGCATAAGGGCTTCAAAAGCGGAGGGAAACAACCGTATGTAGTGCGTGGGATTTTGATGCACTCCAGCCTTGCCGTCACCATCGACGGCTTGCCGCTAGGCCTTTGTGCGATCAAGTTTTGGACGAGGGATCGCTTCAAGGGAACCAATGCGCTGAAGCGAACGGTCAACCCCACGCGGGTCCCCATCGAAGAGAAAGAGAGCGTTCGCTGGTTGGACAACCTGAAGCTGTCCACGCAGTTGCTGGGGAAAGCCGGCCGATGCGTACATATTGGGGACCGGGAGAGCGACATCTACGAGCTCTTCTGCACGGCCCAAACCGAGAACACAAGATTTCTCATCCGCACCTGCGTGGACCGTCTCGCCGTCGATGGCAAGCAAACGATTTCGGAGGCGATGAAGGACGCTAAGGTAAAGGCCGTTCATCAGGTCCAGGTTCGTGATGGCAAGGGACGCGTGTCGTGGGCTTCCCTTGAAGTCAAATACCAGCGGTTGGAAGTCTTCCCTCCCATTGGAAAGCAGAAAAAGTATCCGTCTCTGACTCTCACGGTGATCCACGCGCACGAACGAAACGCCCCACCCGGGCGACCCGCCATCGCCTGGAAGCTGATCACCAATGTGCCGGTCCGCTCCCGTGCTGAGGCTCTGGAAAAGCTCTCCTGGTATGCGATGCGGTGGAAGATCGAGACCTTCCACAAAATCCTGAAATCCGGCTGCCGGGCCGAGGAGACCAAGCTACGAGCTTCGGAACGGATCGTGAACCTGATCGCGGTGTTCTGCATTCTCAGTTGGCGCATCTTCTGGATGACGATGATGAACCGCGTTGCGCCAACCGGTCCACCTACCATCGCCCTAACGGAGCTTGAAACCCGCGTGCTTGATCGTTTGGTACCGGACCGCACAGGCCACCAGAGCCAACCGGCATCTCTTGGTTCCTATCTCACCAAAATTGCCCGGCTGGGAGGCTACTTGGCCAGGGCGAAAGATCCCCCACCGGGAAACACGGTCATGTGGCGCGGTATGTCTCGACTCAATGACATCGAACTTGGCGTCCTCATCGGTGCTGGACTTGTGGGTAATTGAAAGCGGGACCGGACGCTTACCCTAATCCAACCTTTGGTCTCATACATCAGGGAAAAGCCGTTCTTCCAAGTTGCAGCTAACAGCCGATTGGCCGACCTTGCGACGGGCACGTGGAGTGGCTATTTGGTCGATGTGTATCGGAAGACGGGAACTATAGGCGCGGGAAAGAGCCGGTCCAAGTGAAATTAGAAAAGCCACCACTGGCGAAGTTTTTGAAGGGAGATCTGGTGCTGAAGCGTTATGACGGTTCTACGGCGGATGTTGTTCTCGAATATAGCGCGCTCCGTAATCGGTGCGTCATGATTCACTACCTTCTACGTTCATCACATGGCCGAAGACGCTACAGAAGTGGACTTTCATAAGGGGTCGAACGGTAGCGTGATTACGGTTGATCTCCGCAAAATTTCTGCAATTCTTGTGCGCCAGGATGGTCTATCTGTGGACGTGCGGCTACTCGGCCGCGTGATCTGGCACGCCGACACGACCACCTGGGAGTTTGCGCCGACGGCTGCGGTCGGCCGCCCACCCAAACTCGGAGCATCACTGTGACGACCGCTGTGCAACCGCGTAAACCTAATTGCGCTCTTACCCTTCCTCCATGATCGAGGACACGGGCGAACCAGCCGCGCGGCGCTTCAGAGCAGAGAGCGGTAGGAATTCTGTGCTTCGCACCTTTATTTTTCATTGATGCGAGGGCTTTGCCCCCGCGGCCCCAGGATTTAGCGCTTTAAAGCCAAAGCTGGCATAACAAAAAGAGCGCTCATGGAATCCGCCTGGTCCGAACCCCTCACCCCCTGGAGCGCCAGTCCGTGCGGTCGTGGCTGCCCTTGCCGACATTGCAGGCATCACAAAGCATCTGGAGGTTGGAGAGCTTCAGCCGTAAATGCGGGTGCGTCCGGACCGGCTTTATGTGATCGACCACAATCCGCGCCCCGTGCGATGGCAGGGCTCCGCAGCACATGCAGCGCCGCCGAAATTTCGCCAGCGCGGCATAGCGAAGCCGCTTCCATTCCGGAAAGCGGTAGAAAGCCCTGAGTTCGCTCTCTGTCATGCGCCGCTGTAGGAACCAGGTGAAGAGCAATAGCAAATGCTCGAACAGTTCAACCAACATCAAAGCCCTCCACTGGGCCGCCCTCTGGAGGGCAATAGCGGGGCTCGATCTGGTGCAACTTGCCTTTCAGTTCCCGCCTGATATGAGTGCGCAAAACCTCAGTGGCGAAGACATCGAAGAAGCTGAGTTGTTTCATGCCGCGCTCCGCTTAAAACAAGGTCAGTTGCGACGGGCCCAACCGCGCATCGTCTTTGCGGTCTTGCCTGAGTTCGGCGGGCGCTGGCGGCGTTTCAGGGGGACGCTCGATCTCGTGCGTACCGGCCGGTTGCCTGCGCAACTTCCACTTCCAGCCGTCCATAATATGCGCGGGCGTGTACCAGTGGCCGTATTCCTCCAGAGACAGGCTGTTGCCGTGAATGATGATGGCCGGGATGTGCAGAAGTGCAAACTGGAGGTAGGCCATGTGAACGCATTTAGGATCAACGTCAACGGCCGTGATATGGAGATGGCGCTGATAATTGATGCCGGCGTCTCTCATCTCCTGGGCGAGGGCAATGACCATCGCGCCGGACCCCGCGGCCGGCTCCATGGCGCTCACGAAACCGCGTTCCTCGATCCGGGCCTCCACGTTATCGGCCAGCGTCATTTTCGCCATCATCCGGCAAAGATGATAGGGCGTGAAAAACTGGCCGGACCATTTGTTGTGGAGCCCGAGATCGTGGAAAGTGCGCCCCAGAACATCGTCCATCTCCTCGTCGAGTGCCAGGGTGAGGAGGGCCAGCATTTCCGGGAACTTCGCCAGCTCGTCGGGCTTGTAGCGTTT
>JADCBH010000039.1 GCA_020253595.1 Brevundimonas sp. | reverse complement strand
CATCGACCCGGCGCATCCCCTTGCCGCCGCCGCCCGCCACGGCCTTGATCAGCACGGGATAGCCGATCGCATCGGCCTCGGCCTTCAGACGCTCCGGCGTCTGGTCCTCGCCCAGATAGCCCGGCGTCACCGGCACGCCCGCCTCGATCATCAGCTGTTTGGCGGCGTCCTTCAGCCCCATGGCCCGGATCGCGGCCGGCGGAGCGCCGATCCAGGTGATCCCTGCCGCCATCACGGCCTCCGCGAACTCCGCGTTCTCGGACAGGAAGCCGTATCCGGGGTGGATCGCTTCCGCTCCGGTCGACTTGGCCGCCGCCAGCACCTTGGCCTGATGCAGATAGCTCTCGCGCGCCGGAGCTGGCCCGATGAGCACCGCCTCATCGGCCTCGCGGACATGCAGAGCCTGCGCGTCAGCCTCGGAATAGACGGCGATGGTGCGCAGGCCCATGCGCTTGGCGGTGCGGAAGACGCGACAGGCGATCTCGCCGCGATTGGCGACCAGGACGGATGTGAACATGAGGCCGGTTTAGAGGCGCGCGCGACGGGGGTCGAGGCCCCCTGCCCGCTCTAGGGCGCGACCGGCTGGCCCATCTCATCCAGGCCCGCCGCCTGCAGAGTCACCGGCGGAGTGGTGATGTTTTCACGCACACGCCGCGCGGCGTGTTCACAGCGGCCAGGCAGGCCAAAGAACAGCCCAAATGCCTGACTCCGCGCTGCCTCGTCCGGCAAGTCCATCAGAGGGGTCCAGCGGGCCTCCGCCTCATCTTCGGCCGCCTCAGCGGCAGCACGGGTCGCCGGGGTCTGGCGCGAGGTACCGGCCTGAAGGGCGTCGCGGAAATCTGTGGCCTCAAGCGCGCCCAGTCGAATGATTTCCCGATCCAGATCGTCCGCGTTGGTCAGGGTCCGGCCGAGCGCGATGTGGCCCTCGACCAGGGCCGCGCACCACGCCACGAGGGGATAGTCCTGTTCCGGGGCCCCACGCGGCAGAGGGGTTTCATAGGCGATGGCCTCGCGGGCATTTCTCGCCTCAACGGACTCCGTCGCTTCACGGGCCGTCGCGATCGGACCGTCCTGATCCTGGGCCACCGCAACGGATCCCGTCAGAATGAACGAAGCGAAGGCCGCAAGGGTCGCGGTTTGGGCAAGACTGGGGCGCATCAAGGGTCCGTGGGGTGTTTCTACGTCTGGAGCGGGGTCTACGCCTGAAGCGTGGCGATGGTTTTTCCGTGGCGACGTGTTAGCGGGAAATCCTGAAACCGAGGAGGCGCCTGTGCCTGATTTCCGCACCCTGAGCGACACCGTCCTGGTCGCTCCCCAGATCGCCCTGTCCGATCTCGCAGATGCCGCGAAGCTGGGGGTGAAAACCGTAGTGTCGAACCGCCCGGATGGCGAGGACCCCGGGCAGCCGTCCGCTGAAGAGGTCGCCGAGGCTGCTCGGGCTGCGGGTCTGGATTTCGTCCATGCGCCGGTCATCGGGTTTCCGGACGAGGCGGCGGTCGAGGCGGTCGGCGTTATCCTGGCCAAGGGGGACCCCGTTCTGATGTTCTGCCGGTCCGGCACGCGGTCTGCGGTCACCTGGGCGCTCGCCATGCGACAGGCGGGCGCGGACGCCGATGGCTTGCGGGCGGCCGGAGCGCGCGCCGGCTACGACCTCAGCCGCATGCCGCTCTAGCGCTCGATCGCCACGCGCGCGGCATAGGGAACGGGCTCGGGAGTGCACGCGGCGACCACCAGCTGCGCCGCCATGAGACACAGGATCGCCGCCGCAATGGGCTGGAGCCGATTTGAGACAGAATAGGCGATGGCGCGGGCCATTTGGGACGCTCCCGATTGGTTTACGACCCGTTAAGGCAAGCTCCGCGCCGCCAGATCAGGAACCCCGATGATCCCGTTCGTTCGAGAGTTCGACTTTGCCTACGGTCGGCGAGACCAGGTCTCGCCCCTGATCCAGCGGGTCATTGCCGACAACCCGGGGCCGTTCACCTTCACGGGGACAGGGACCTACATCGTCGGCCGCGATGAGGTGGACGCCGACGTCGCATTGATCGACCCTGGTCCGCTGGATGAGGCGCATCTTCAGGCCCTGATGAAGGCCGTCGAAGGCCGACGCGTGACCCATGTTCTGGTCACCCATACCCATCGCGACCATGCTCCCCTCGCCCGACCGTTCGCCGAGCGCGTGGGGGCACCGATCCTGTCCATGCAGCCGCCAGTCCGTCAGACCCATGCCTCCGGCGCGCTAGATGAGGAGGAAGACGAGGCCTTTGCGCCAGACGCCGTCCTGACGGGTGGTGAGAGGATCAGCGGTGACGGCTGGACTCTGTCCGCCCTGGCCACCCCCGGGCATGCCTCCAATCACATGGCCTTCGCTCTGGAAGACGAGAACGCCCTGTTCTGCGGTGACCACGTCATGGGCTGGTCGACCACCGTCGTCGCGCCACCGGATGGAGACATGGCGGACTATATGGCCAGCCTGGAGCTGGTGATCGAGGCGGGCTTCGACACACTTTGGCCCACGCATGGCGCACCTGTGATGCGCCCGGAGCCATTCCTGGCGGCCTATCGTACCCACAGGCTGGAGCGCGAGGCACAGGTGATGGCCCGTATTGCAGCGGGGGATCGAACCATCGAAGAAATGGTGCCGGCGCTTTATGCGGCGGTCGATCAGCGGCTTTGGCCGGCCGCAAGTCTTTCAGTCTGGGCCCACCTGATCAAGCTGGTCAGGGAGGGCCGAGCCATCAGCGACGGGGAACCGACGCTGAGAGCGACCTACTCAGGGGCCTGAAGGTTCGACACGATCTTCTGAAGCAGGCGGCAAGCCTCGCCACCGTCAGATCGGGCTTCCCGTGAGGCAACGCGCACGTCGGTCTGGCCGGGCCGAATGCGGATGACAGCGTCGTGCTTGAAGCCGAACCAGAAGCCGGTGCGTGTCCCATCGGCGCGGCCGACCCCTGTACCCAGGATCGTGAATCCCGCCTCCTGCAAGGCGTAGGCGGCGACGCTGGGGGCCACCTGCGTCGGGGCGGAGACGGCCTCGCAAGTGGCGAACGCCCCGGCTGCGCCATTCTGAGCCCCTGCCGCCACGCGATCGCCGGCCAGAAGGCCCGAGAACACCGGCGGCTCTGCCGGGTTGGTGGTGACGTCAGCAAAGGTCGCCGTCCCGCCGGCTCCAGGCAGGCCGTGCGAACCGATATGCAGGCCATAGACCGTCGCCGTGGCCCCGCCTGCGATGAGGCCGATCAGAGCCAAGGGCCAGGCCTTGCGCTCACCCAGGGCGACGATCAGCCCACCGATCGCCGCAACCGCCCCAAGCGCCGCGAAAGCGAGCCCGACGCGCATGGCCAGCAGCGAGTAGCCTGTGGTCCAGTCCCAGCCTCCGATCTGGACACCGGCGACAGCAACGAAGGCCGTGGCCGGAGCCAAAAGCGTCAGAGCCAGAAGAACCCGCGCCCAGCGGACCGAGCGCGGATCCTGTGCCATGGCCTCAGACCGTCTCTGCGGGCGCGGCGGTCGGCAGGCGGTAATCCTTCATCCGCTCGCGAAGCAGCTTCTTGTCTATCTTGCCGGTGGCACCCAGGGGGATGTCATCGACGAAGACCACATCGTCGGGCATCCACCACTTGGCGATCTTGCCCTGCAGGAAGTCCAGGTGCTCCTGCTTGTCCTGGCTCTCGCCGGGCTTGAGCTTGACCACCAGCACCGGCCGCTCGTCCCACTTGGGGTGGGCCGCGCCGATGACAGCGGCCAGCTCGGCCTTGGGGTGGCCCACGGCGATGTTCTCGATCTCGATCGAGCTGATCCATTCCCCGCCGGACTTGATCACGTCCTTGGCGCGGTCGGTGATCTGCATGAAGCCGTGCTCGTCGATGGTGGCGACGTCGCCGGTGTCGAAGAAGCCCTCGTTATCCAGGATCTCGCCGCCCTCGCCCTTGAAGTACGCACCAGCGATAGTCGGGCCGCGCACCATCAGACGGCCATAGGTCGAGCCGTCGTGCGGCATCTCCTGACCCGCGTAGTTCTTGAGCTTCAATTCGACGCCCAGAGGCGGCATCCCCTGCTTGACCCGCCACTTCATGCCCTCGTCGTACGGAAGGGCGGCCAGCTCGGGCGTCAGGCTGGACAGGGTGCCGATGGGCGAGGTCTCGGTCATGCCCCAGCCTTGCAGCACTTCGATGCCGAACTCGTCGTTGAAGGCCCGGATAAGGCTCTCGGGTACAGCCGAGCCGCCGATCAGGACCTTCTTGACCGTCGGGATCTTCAGTTTGTGCTCGCGCAGGTGGGCCAGCAGACCCTGCCAAACTGTCGGCACCGCTGCCGAGAAGGTCACGCCCTCGCTCTCGATCAGTTCATAGATGGCCGCGCCGTCCATGCGCGCCCCGGGCATCACGAGCTTGGCTCCGGCGGCCGGTCCGGCGAAGGCGATGCCCCACGCGTTCGCATGGAACATGGGCACGACCGGCAGGATGGTTTCCTTCGGCGACGGCCCCAGAACGGTCGTCTGCATGCCGAGCAGGGTGTGGATGAAGTTCGAGCGGTGAGAATACAGGACCCCCTTGGGGTTCCCGGTCGTACCCGAGGTGTAGCAGAGGCCGCAGGCGGTCTTCTCGTCGAAGCCCCCCCACTCAAAGTCTTCCGACGCACCTTCCAGAGCCGCCTCGTAGCATTCGGCCTTTGGCAGCTTGGTCGCTGGCATGGTGACGTGGTCCGTCATGACCACAACCCTCTCCACCGTCGGACAGTGCGGCAGGATGGCTTCAAGCAGCGGCACGAACGTCAGATCAACGAAGATGATCCGGTCTTCGGCGTGATTGATGATGTAGACCAGTTGTTCGGGGAACAGGCGCGGGTTCAGGGTGTGGCACACAGCCCCCATGCCCATGATCCCGTACCAGGCTTCAATGTGGCGTCCGGTGTTCCAGGCCAGCGTGGCGACCCGGTCGCCAACCTTGATCCCCCAACCCTTGAGCACGTTCGAGACGCGCTTCGCCCGGCCATGGATCTCGCCATAGGTGGTCCGCACGATCGGTCCTTCGACCGAACGGGTCACAACCTCCCTATGGGGGTGCCAGTTCTTGGAGTGGTCCAGAATCCGGTCGACCGTCAGCGGCCAGTCCTGCATCAAACCCAGCATTACGTTCCCTCGGCAATGCCCCTGCTGAATGCGGGGCTTGAATGATACCTAGCCGAGGAGGGTCGGAACTAGCAATGTGACGTCGGGTCACCTCTGCCATATGGCCTAGCTTCGTCGTTGCCTCGGCGGCGGTTTTGGCATTCTCTCCCAGCGTCGGACCCGGAACAAGGAACTGCCCCATGCGCCTGATGACCCGCACCGCCCTCGCCCTTGTCGCTGTCATGACGGTCGTCGCCTGCGATCGATCGATCGAACCGACCGAGGGACCGGTGGCCCCGGCGGGAGCTCCGTCGGAAGCTGAGACCCCGCCCGCGACCGCGCAGCAGGCCGGTGGTCTGGCCATTGAGGGCGAAGGCTTGAGAGTTTTCGATGCCGAGGGCGCAGCCCGCGCGCTTCCTTTTGGCACGCCGCAGGAAACCGTCATCACGGCGGTGAACGCTACGACCGGCGGTGCCGCTCCCGAACAGAGCGCCAATGAGGAGTGCGGCCAGGGGCCCGTCCAGTTCGCTCAGTACGCGAATGGTCTGCAGCTCCTGTTCCAGGAAGGCGAGTTCAAGGGCTGGTTCCTCGACGAAGCGGGTCTGACCACAGCCGACGGCATCGGCGTGGGCACCAGCCGCGCAGACCTCAACGCAGCGCGCCCGGTCGAAATCGACCCGCAGTCGTCGCTCGGGATCGAGTTCACCGCCGGCGATATCAGCGGGTTCCTGACCGCGGCCGACGGCTCGGGGACGGTGGAGTCGCTCTACGCGGGCGACACCTGCTTCTTCCGCTAGGGTGCGGTGGGGGCTAGACCCCGGCCATGACAATTCTCATCGCGATCACCGGGGGCTCGGGTTCGGGCAAGTCGACCCTTGCCGAAACTGTCGCGGCCGTCCTGCCCGCGGGGCGGTCAGTCCTCTTGCGGGAAGATTCCTACTATCGTGATGCCGCGTCTCTGCCGGGGTTCGATGCGGCGACCTTCGACTTCGATGACGTCGCGGCCCGAGATCACGAAAGGCTCGAAGCGGATCTCGCCGCCCTAAAGGCAGGACGTGATATCGTTGCTCCGATCTATTCCTTTATCGCCCACGGTCGCGAACCGGGCGGTGAACCCGTTCGGGCGGCTACCGTCGTGATCGTCGAGGGGACGCATCTGTTGTGCACGCCCTCCCTCGCCAAAATGTTCGACATCCGCGTCTTCGTCGATACGCCGGCCGACATTCGCTTCATTCGGCGTCTTCTGAGGGATCAGGCGGAACGGGGGCGGACAGCTGGATCAGTGATCGACCAGTATCTGAAGACTGTGCGGCCGGGGCATGAACGCCTGACAGAGCCGTCGCGGACACGTGCAGACTTCATCGTCGCCGACGCCACGGCAGCCGTAAGGTTGGAAGATCCGCAGGCGGTTGTGCGTCTGGCGGCCCCACTGCTGGCTCACCCGCTGCTCAGCACGCTGATGAGTTCCGATCCGTAACGGTGTTCTGGCTTATTCCGGTTAAGCGCGGATTGGTCTAGGCATCCCACCCCATGAACTCACACGTGACCGGCATACTGCCCGACCTGAAGCCCGGCGAGGACAAGCGACGGGATACGATTGTGCGGGAGGCCCGACGGTTCTTCATGAGCCAGGGCTATGCGGCGACCCGCATCGAACCGATCGCCAGGGCGGCCTGCGTTTCGACGGCGACGCTTTACGCTTACTTCCCCTCCAAGGACCATTTGTTCGGCGCTGTCATCGAAGAAGCCGCCCAGGACTTCTCGGAGCAGATGGAATGCGTCCGCATGACCGAAGGTTCTGCGCGAGAGATATTGACGAGCTTCGCCCTCGCCTACGCCCGGTTCATGGGCGATCCCTTCGTTCGTTCGGTTTTCCGCCTGGTGATGGCTGAACGGCCGAGGTTTCGCGAGGTCGCGATGGGCTTCTTCAACAAGGGCCGCAGCGACTTCGGCCACCCCCTCATCCTCGCCCTCGGTGCTTTGGTGGAGCGAGGCGAACTGCGGGTCGCGAAGGCATCCTGGGCTGCAGGCCAGCTGATGGGGATGGTGGAACACCCGGTCTTCTTCATGCCCCTTGTTACGGGGGATGAGGTCCAGTCAGAGCGCACGCCCGAGCAAATCGCATCGGAGGCGGTGGAAACCTTCCTGGCCCGCTACGGGACCTGACCCGTCAGGGCTGAAGCCGCGTCTTGCGCCAGCCGTCGGCAGAGCGGTCAAATCTCAACCGATCGTGCAGCCGGTAGGGCCTGTCCCGCCAGAACTCCACCGAATCAGGAATGACGCGCCAACCGGTCCAGTGCGGGGGGCGAGGCGGCTCAACGCCCTCAAACCGTGAAGACTCCCGCGATACGGCGGCCTCCAGAGTCGACCGGTCCGCGAGCGGCCGAGACTGATCCGAGGCCCAGGCTCCAATCCGGCTTTCTCGAGCGCGACTGGCGAAATAGGCATCCGCCTCTTCGCTGGTGACTGGTTCGATCGTTCCGCGCACGCGGACCTGGCGGCGCAAGGTCTTCCAGTGGAACAGCAAGGCGACGTGCGCATTACCCGCCAGCTGCAGACCCTTCGCGCTTTCGGCGTTGGAATAGAAGGTCAGGCCACGCGCATCGACATCCTTCAACAGCACCATCCGGCTGTCGGGCGCACCGTCCGCATCGACCGTCGACAGCGCCATGGCGTTCGGATCGTTCGGCTCATGGGTGCGGGCGTCGGCCAACCACTCGACGATCAGCCCGATCGGCTCCGCGCGCTCGAAGATGGTCTCGTCGCCGTTCGCGGCCAGGGCGGCGGCATAATCGCGGGCGTATTCCTCGCGGGTCGGGCTGGACGGGATCACAAGGCTGGTCATCTGGGCGCTATAGCAAGAGCGGTTGCGACCTGCACGGTTAACCCCGCCTTGACCATGATGTCGGCCTATTGGCCGCATGTCCGCCATCGGCCCCTCCCTGACCGAAGCCTTCGCCGTTCTGGGCCTGCATGGGCCAACCGACCAGGCGGCTGTTGTTCGGGCCTTTCGCCTGGCGGTGAAATCGGCCCGTCCGGACCTGCCCGGCGGAGACGCCGAGCGGTTTCGTCGGGTCATCGCGGCCTACCGCCTGATCCAGTCGCGCGGAGGCGTTCGCGCCGCCCTGGCAGGACCGCGCCAGCGCCCTGTCGCCCTTCCGGTCGTCGGATTGACCCCCCGCCAGGCCCTGGAAGGCGGCATCGCCGAGGTCCGGCTGGGGACCAGAACGTTACGGGTCCGAGTGCCGGCCGGCATGCGGACGGGCGAGCATCTTCGTCTGCGCGGGGCGAGCGAAGAAGGTAACGATCTGCATCTGCCCATCCTGATCCGCTCGGGCGAGGGTTTGACGGTGGTCGGGGACGATCTGCACATGACGTGGGACACGTCCCGCCGTCTGCTCAGCGACGGAGGCCGCATCGAGATTGAGACCCACGCGGGACTTCAGGCCGCCTGGGTGACTGCAGGACTGACCGAGCCGGTCCGGCTAAGGCTACGCGGTCTGGGCCTGCCCCCGCGCGGTCGGCATCGACAGGGGCACCTGTTTGTCCACCTGACGCCCGCGGACGATGTGCCTTCGGCGGCCGAGGATCTGCTGGCCCGGTTCACCCGCGTCTGGACGCCGGACCGGCTGGCGGCCTAAGCGTCGCTGGCTATGTCACACAACACCTTCGGCCATCTGTTTCGCGTGACGACCTGGGGCGAGAGCCACGGGCCGGCGATCGGCTGCGTGGTGGACGGCTGCCCACCCCTGATCCCTCTGACGGAGGCCGACCTTCAGCCCTGGCTGGACCGTCGCAAGCCCGGCGGCAGCCGCTTCGTCACACAGCGGAAGGAAAGCGACACCGCCCGCATCCTGTCTGGCGTATTCGACGATGGTGCCGGTCCGGTCACGACCGGCACGCCCATCGCCATCCACATTGATAACGAGGATGCCCGGTCCAGGGACTACGGCGAGATCGCTCGCGCCTATCGGCCCGGCCATGCCGACGTGACGTATCAGGCCAAGTATGGTGTCCGTGACCATCGCGGCGGCGGACGCTCCTCGGCGCGTGAGACGGCCAGCCGGGTCGCAGCGGGCGCGGTGGCAAGGAAGGTGCTGGGCGACGGCGTCGTCATCCGCGCCGGCGTGGTGCAGCTGGGTCCGCATCGGATCGCGCCCGACGCCGTCGATCTCGATGCGGTCTATGAGAACCCGCTGTTCGCTGCCTCCGCCGGGGTGGTGCCTGATTGGGAGGCCTATCTGGACGGGGTCCGCAAGGCGGGGTCGTCGATCGGCGCTGTGGTGGCGCTGGAGGTCAAAGGCGTTCCCGCCGGCTGGGGCGCGCCGCTTTATGCCAAGCTGGACTCCGAGCTCGCT
>JADCBH010000389.1 GCA_020253595.1 Brevundimonas sp. | reverse complement strand
CTGACCCCTGGCAGGGGCTGGCCGAGAAGCAGGAGCACGAGCAGTTCTTCACCTTCCAGACCATGGCGTGGGGCATCCGCGCGATGGCGCGCGTGCTGATCGCTTACCAGGATCGCCACCAGATCCGCACGATCCGCAAGATCGTGAACCGGTACGCGCCGCCCTCCGAGAACAACACGCTGAACTACATCGCCATGGTGTCAAATCGCGCCGGCTTCGGCCGGGACGAGGTGCTCGACCTCCACGACTACCGCCACCTCCGTGCCGTGGTCGGGGCCATGATCGAGATGGAGGTCGGGCGCGGCCATGTGACCGACGCGCAGGTCGACGAGGGCCTGAAGCTGGCCGGCGTCACCCCGGCGCCCGCCGAGAAGGCGGTGCCGAAGGAGGTCGCCGTGGCCGCTGGGGCGGGCGCTGGCGCGGTCACGCTGGAGGGGGCCATCACCTACCTGCCTCACCTCCAGACGCTCAAGGACGTCGCCCCGTGGCTCCCCGTGGCCATCGTCGTGGCCTTCCTCGTGTGGTGGGGCTGGGCGCAGATCAAGAAGCGCCGGGAGCTGGCGTCGTGACGGCGATCATGGGGTGGCTGGGCAATCGCGCCCTGGCTGCCATGGGGGTCGTGGCCATGATCGCCGCGGTCCTCTTCGGGGCGCGCAAGGCGGGGCGGGACGCCGCCGTCCGTGAGGCGCAGGAGCAGAAGCTGAACGCGATGGAGAAGGCGAATGAAGCGCGCCGCGCTGTTGATGCTGATGCCGATCATGCTGGCCAGCTGCTCCGCGACTGGTCCCGCCGGCGGTGACTTCTGCCAGATGGCGGCGCCCATCCGGGTGAGCGCGGAGGACGGCGACCGGTTCAGCCGGGAGACGGCGCGGCAGATCCGCCTCCACAACGAGGTCGGGCGCCGGGTGTGCGGCTGGGAATGATCGCCTACGCCCGCGGGCGCCGGATGGGCCTATTCGCGAGCCAGTGTGTGGGCTAGATTGTGGGTGATTTTGTGGGGTATGGCCCACGAAAGCCCGGAATTTTTGACATGAAGAACGTGCCGGAAGCCTTTGTTCGCCTAGAGATTTGGCTTCCGGCACGTTGCACTGGTGGAGCGTTGAGTTAATGCCGGCTATTCAGTGGGCCGAGGCCCGGGTATTCCCATCAAATCACTCACTTAGGACTGCGCTTTGATGCCCCGGTGGCCACCGCACCAACCCCGACTGTGGGGGAAATTGTGGGGACGGGCAGTACGCTGAGGGCGGCCAGCTTCGACCCGGGCGCGTGCTTGGCGTAGCGCATCGTCATCGCGATGTTCGAGTGGCCAAGGATTTCCTTCACAACCTCCAGCGGGACGCCCTTCTGGACGAGCCAGCTGGCCGTGGTGTGGCGGATGTCGTGCCAGCGCACACCGGTCACGCCCGCCCGCTCGCAGGCGTTAGCCCATGCGGTCCTGGGCGTGGCCATCTTGCGCCCCCGGAAGAGGAAGACTGGCCCCTTCGCCTTCGGCCCGATCTCAGTGAGGAGGTCGATGATCGGGATGGTCAGCGGGACGGTGTGGAACTTCCCACCCGCGGTCGACGCCGACTTCACCTTGAACCGGATCATGCCGGCCTTCCAGTCGACTTGGGACCAGTCGAGGTTCAGCGCGTTCGACCGCCTCACGCCCGACAGGAGAGAGAAGAGGAAGAGCGGCTTGGTGTGCTCGGGGAGTTCCCGCAGGATCGCGTCGACCTCGCCCTCGGTCAGGTAGCGGTCGCGCCCCTCGCCGGCCTTCTGCTTCAGCGCCCGCCAGTCCACGTCGCAGACGGTCGCGCCCCACGCCCGCTTCGCGTGGTTCACGACCGCCTTCAGCATGGCGAGGTTCCGATTGATGGTGGCCGCGGAAACTGGCGTCTTGGTCCGCGTGCGGGTGGCCAGCCGCTTGGCCACGAAGTCGGAGATCAGCGCGGCGTTGATCTGGTCGAGGTAGACGCCGGCGCCGATCCCATCCTGGATCAGCTTGAACGTGCTGATCGCGCCCTTCCAGTCGGCCGAAGTGGCCAGCTTCTCCCGGTAGTAGCGGTCGAGCGCGGTGCCGAGGGTCATGCGGGCCGAGGCCCCCGCGGCCCCACTGACCACCCCCTGCCGCAACTTCGAGACGACCTTCAGCGCCTCAGACTTGCCGCGAACCTTCGTGCTTCCTCGATATCGAAGACCTTCGACGACGAACTCGTACTGCCAGTACGGCGAACCTTCCCGCTTGAAGAGCATCGCACCATTCTCCTGTTCCCGGCCACGAAGGCCGCGAGGTCCATGGTGCAAATCATATGCCGCTTGCCGATGGCGACTGTGGGGAGCGACCCCTCCGCGATCAACGCATCAAGCTGACCGCGGCTGATGCCGAGGCGCTTCGCGGCCTCGTCCTTCTTCAGCAGCAGGGGATCGCTCACCACAGCTTCTCCAGCGCGCCCTGCGTCGGGTTGACGAGGTGGTCGACCGACATGAGGAGATCGGCGATCGGGCCGGTGTTGTCGATGATGACGCCGCAGTCGATCGACCGCATCTCCATCTCCGACGGGTGCGGGTCGTCCGACCACTCCCCGCGGTGGACATGCCAGAGCGTCCCGCCCAGCGAGCGGATCAGTTCGGCCTCGGTCTCGAAACGCACGTCATCCACGACGACGCCACGCGCGCTCTTCCTGACGGCCTCGCTGAACCGGTGCATCCAGACGGTGGCCCAGAGGTTGGTGCCGATCAGGTCCCGCCCCCACTCGGTGCCCAGCGTCTGCATCGCGTGGCGCGGGGTCTTGCCCTGGAGGATGGCCAGGGGGCGCTCCTTGAGGTCTCCGTCGATGTGCCGGTCGTTGAGGCCGAGGACGCGGAGCATGTCCTTCAGCGGGCCGGCGAAGGGGAGGCGGACGAAGTCGGCGTAGTTGACGAGGTGGCGGGCCACGGTGGACTTGCCAGAGCCCTTCGCACCGACGAGGCCGATCAGGCGGGTCTCGCTCATGCTGCGTTCTCCTTGCGCCCGCGCACCTGCATCGCGGCGCGGCGGGTCAGGTCGTGGTAGAGGGTCTCGATCTCCTTGGCCGCCTGGGTGCGCTCTGGCCCCTTGCGCATCCGGGTCACCTTCCCGGCGCTGGCCACGAGGCGCTTCCACTCGGCGGTGATGGAGGGGCCGGCATCCAGCACGTCCTGCGGGATGCGGCCGAGCCAGCCGAAGCTGGCCTTCTCTTCGGGGGTCAGCACGCGGGCTCCCTCTCCGTCCGGTAGATGGTTCGGCCCCGCGGAGACGGCTTGTCGAGCGTGCCGAGGGGGCCGCCCACGCCCGCCAGCTTCGTGAACTGGTAGTGGTACTGGTCGGGGCCGATGCGCCTCTGCGTCAGGTAGCCGAGCCGCTCGCCCCGCGGGCCAAGGTAGCCGGTGTCGCTGACGGCGAACGCCATAGAGCCGACGCCGACCGTCAGCATGAAGTCGGCCGCGGCGGCGAGGCCGGGGACACGACGGCGATCCCAGCCGAGGCTGCCGATCCAGTAGGTGAGGGTCTCGCCGGGCTCGAGCTGGTCGACTTTCTTTCGGAGCCACGGAAGAAGCCCGCCGTGCTGGCGGGCCTCCCCCTCGATCTCCATCGCTTCCGGGCAAACCGGAGGCGGGTCGTGCAGGTGCGCCATGGTCGCTCTCCGTGAGGCAGGGGTCAGCTCATTTCGGGGACCACTTCATCCAGCT
>JADCBH010000388.1 GCA_020253595.1 Brevundimonas sp. | reverse complement strand
GTGGCCAGTTCCTGACCGGTCATCAGGAAGTCCCCGTCGCCCGCGACGCAGATCACCTCGCGGTCGGGATGGACCGACTTGGCCGCGATCGCCGCCGGATAGCCATAGCCCATCGCCCCGGACGTCGGTGCCAGCTGGGTCCGGCACGCGCGGTGGCGATAGAAGCGGTGCAGCCAGGCGGCGAAGTTACCGGCCCCGTTGGTCACGATGGCATCGGCAGGCAGAACCTCGCCCAGATGCGCCATGCACTCGGCCATATTGACCGCCCCGGTCACCGCCACGGGGGTCGAGAAGGCCTGGTAATGGTCGTGCGCCGCCTTCGCCTGATCGTGCCAGGTCCGACCGGGCTCAAGCGTCGCCAGCGCCTGCGCCGCCCGGCTGTTGTCGGAGCAGGCGCTCATCAGCGTCGGCCATACCCGGCCCAGCTCCTCCGGTCCCGGGTGAATGTGCACCAGCCGCCCGGCCGTATGAGCCCGGTCGAACAGGGTGTAGCCCTGCGTCGGGTTTTCCCCCAGCCGCGCGCCGATGGCGATCAGCAGGTCGGCGTCCTTCGCCCGCTGCATCAGGGCCGGATTGCACCCCAGCCCCAGATCGCCGGCATAGTTCGACCGGGCGTTGGACAGGATGTCCTTTCGCCGGAACGACAGGGCGACCGGCAGACCCAGCCGCTCGGACCAGTCGCCGATGGCCGCCGCGGCCTCATCGGTCCACCCCGATCCGCCCAGCACCAGCAGCGGCCGCTCGGCCTTGGCCAGCCGCTCACCCAGCGCCGTCAGGAAGGCCGGATCCAGTCCCGCCTTCGCCGGCTCGACCGCCCGCGTGGGGGCCGGACCGCCCGGCGAATGCAGGATGTCTTCCGGCAGGGCGATGACGACCGGCCCCATCCGTCCCTGCTGGGCCGTGGAAAAGGCTCGCTCGACGATCTCGACCGTCCGCTCGGGGCTCTCGATCTCGGTCGCCCACTTGGCCAGGCCGCCGAACACCTCGCGATAATCGACTTCCTGAAACGCCCCGCGCCCGCGATCCGCCAGAGCGATCTGCCCGACGAACAGGATCATCGGCGTGGAATCCTGATGCGCCGTATGCACCCCGATCGAGGCATGGGTCGCGCCCGGCCCCCGGGTGACCATGCAGACGCCCGGCCGTCCCGTCAGCTTGCCGTAGGCCTCGGCCATATTGGCCGCTCCCGCCTCGTGCCGGCAGGTCACGACCTCGATCTCCGGGTGATCGACCAGGGCGTCAAGCACCGCCAGATAGCTCTCGCCCGGCACGCAGAAGACCCGCGTCACACCGTTGATCGCCAGTGTCTCGACGATGCGGCGGGCGGCGGTTCCGGCGGGCTGAGTGCGGCTCTGGGTCATAGGCACGCCCTAGCAGATCGGCAGGCGATTTGGCGATGGAGCCGCGACAGGGTGCGCCTGTCGGGCACTGCTCCAATGTCTGCAAGACTTCGCCTCGGTAGGGCATGACAACGTCACCAAGCCGGGCCATCTTCGCTGCCTACACGAGGAGACGATCATGGGACTGATGGACAGCGTGCTGAACGGCCTGGGCGACCAGGCGGCCGGGGGACTGGGCGACCTGCTGCAGAGCCAGGGCGGCGTGGCCGGTCTGGCCGAACGCTTCGGCGGGGCAGGGATGGCCGAGACGGTCCAGTCCTGGATCGGCACGGGCGCGAACCTGAACATCACCCCGGAACAGATCTCCCAGGTTCTGGGGTCGGGTCCTGTCGCCGACTTCGCGGCGCGTCTGGGAATCTCCCCTGAACAGGCGTCCGAGACCCTGGCCGGCCTGCTGCCGGAAGCCATCGATCGCCTCACGCCCGGCGGCCAGCTTCCCGGAAGTGAAGGCGGCGGCGGCCTTGTCGACCTGATCGGCAGCCTCCGCCGGCGCTGAGGCGACCCGCTCGCCTTCGGACCCGCTCACGCCTATATGCCGCCCATGAGCGGGCGTCCCTTCGTCAAGATGAACGGCTGCGGCAACGACTTCGTCGTCGTCGACGCCTTGGCGCGCCCCTTCACGCCTGCCGTGGATCAGGTGCGCGCCCTGTCGGACCGAAAGACCGGCCAGGGCTTTGACCAGCTCATCGCCATCGAACCGTCGGCCACGGGCGACGCCTTCATGCGCGTGTGGAATGCTGATGGCGGATCGGTCCAGACCTGCGGCAATGCGCTTCGCTGCGTCGGCTGGATGTTGATGGAGGCCAACGGCACCGACAGCGTCACGATCGACACGCTGGGCGGCCCGACCGTGGCGCGCCGGGCCGGGCCTGACCGCATCACCGTCGACATGGGCCCGCCGCGTCTGGACTGGACCGAGATCCCGCTGGCCGAGGAGATGGACACACGCGGCATCGAGCTTCAGATCGGCCCGATCGACGATCCTGTGCTGCACACGCCCGGGGCGGTCTCCATGGGCAATCCGCACGTGGTCTTCTTCACCGACCGGCTGGACGACGCCTTCGTCACCGGCTCAGGCTCCCTGATCGAGCACCACCCGTTGTTTCCCGAGGGCGTGAACGTCGGCTTCGCCCGTGTGCTGGCCCCCGACAGCATCCGCCTGCGGGTCTGGGAACGCGGAGCCGGCCTGACCAGGGCCTGTGGCACCGGCGCTTGCGCCGCCCTTGTCGCCTGCGCCCGCCGGGGCCTGACCGGCCGCCGCGCGACCATCATCGTCGACGGCGGCGAACTCGACATCGAATGGGACGAAGCCACCGGCCACGTCTTCATGACCGGCCCAGTCGAAGTCGAACGGACAGGGATGCTGTAGCTCTAACGGAAGCCTCGGTGTGAGGGCGTTTCTTCACCAAGGGCGCCAAGGGGTCACCAAGGACACGACGGGACCGATCAGGCGGAGACGTCGGCGATCCTTCGCTTTCAGCACCTGAGCATGTGTGGATCGACGCGGTGCGTCGATCAGGAGAGGCGGCAAAGCCGCGATCATGGGGTCGCAGGCACAAGCCAAACCGTAAGCCGCGTCACTGACAACTCGGCCTCGTCGTGTCCTTGGTGACCCCTTGGCACCCTTGGTGATGAAACCCCTTCCCTGGGGTTTCTCTTCAATGCCGGAAGACCCGCACCCCGGTGAAGGCCATCGCCAAGTTCAGCTCGTCCGCCGCCGCGATGACCTCGTCGTCACGGATCGAGCCGCCCGGCTGGATGATCGCCGTCGCTCCGGCCTGCGCCGCCTCGATCAGGCCGTCTGCGAAGGGGAAGAAGGCTTCGGAAGCGCACGCCGAGCCCTGCGCCAGCGAATGCGCCAACCCTTTGGCCTCGCCCGCCTCCCGCGCCCGGATGGCCGCGATGCGGGCACTGTCGCGCCGGTTCATCTGCCCCGCCCCGATGCCGGCGGTCTGACCGTCCTTGGCGTAGACGATGGCGTTGGACTTGACGTGCTTGGCGACGGTGAAGGCGAACAGCATGTCCTCCACTTCCTGGGCCGTCGGCTGGCGACGCGTCACGATCTTCAGATCCGCGGGCCGGATCCGGCTGACATCGCGCGACTGAACCAGAAAGCCGCCCGCCACCGAGCGGAACACTTCACCCGCCGCCAGAGGATCGGGCAGGCCGTCGGTGATCAGCAGGCGCAGGTTCTTCTTGGCTGCAAAGATCGCGCGCGCTTCCTCGTCCGCGCCGGGGGCGATGACCACCTCGGTGAAGATGTCGGTGATGGCCCGGGCGTCCGCGCCGGTCAGGGCCCGGTTGACTGCGATCACGCCGCCAAAGGCCGAAACCGCGTCGCACTCCAGCGCCCGCGCATAGGCTTGCGACAGGTCCTTGCCCACCGCGACACCGCAAGGGTTGGCGTGCTTGACGATGACGCAGGCCGGAGCCTCGAACTCGGCCACCAGCTCATAGGCCGCGTCCGCATCGGCGATGTTGTTGTAACCCAGTTCCTTACCCTGGATCTGCTCGGCGCGGGCCACACCCGGCCGCGCCTCTCCCGTCCGATAGAAGGCCCCGGTCTGATGCGGATTTTCGCCATAGCGCAGCGTCTGGGCCAGAGCGCCCGCGACCGACTTCCGCGCCGGCGCTGCATCCCCGACCTGGCTTGCGAACCAGCCCGATACCGCCGCGTCATAGGCCGCCGTGCGCGCGAACGCCCGGGCCGCCAGCCGCGTCCTCAGCGCCAGCGACGTCGCCCCATCGGCCTTCACCGCCGCCACGATCTCGCCGATCGAGGCCGCGTCGACCGCAACCGCCACATAGCCGTGGTTCTTGGCGCCCGAGCGGATCATGGCCGGTCCGCCGATGTCGATATTCTCCACGGCCGAGGCGAAATCGCCCCCGGAAGCAATGGTTGATTCAAACGGATAGAGGTCGATCCAGACGATATCGATGGGCCCGATTCCGTGGGCCTCCATCGCCGCCTTGTGCTCGGCGGCGTCTCTCACACCCAGCAGCCCGCCGTGGACCACCGGATGCAGCGTCTTGACCCGGCCATCCATCATCTCGGGGAAGCCGGTCAGGTCGGCCACGTCCTTCACGGGCAGTCCGAAGCCGGCGATCGCCGCCCGCGTGCCCCCGGTCGAGACCAGCTCCACGCCTGCGTCATGCAGGGCGCGGGCCGACTCTTCCAGTCCCGTCTTGTCGGACAGGGAGATCAGGGCGCGCGCCGGGCGGACAGCATCGGGCGCAGGCGGAAAGGCGGGGGCGGCGTGCATGGGCGTGAATCCGGGCGGACGGTGGGGAGGGGCGCGCGGCCCTTAGCATCCCCGGCCCTGATCCGTCACCACAGCGCCAGACAGCAAAACGCCCGCCGTGCCGGGAGGGGGGAGGAGGCAGGGCGGGCGTCTCGCTTTGGAGGAAGCGTCGGCCCGGCGGAGCCCTTGATGGAGACATCCAGGGGGGCTGGGGGGGCTGTTCAGGATCCGGGACGCTTCCGAACTCCGTCAGGCCGACGCTGTTCTTTTCGTCCCGCCATCTGTCCGGCGAAAGACGGAAAATGGGCCATTTCATGTCAGGGTTTACGGACAGGAAACCCCGGTCTCGCTCTGCGCTGGCGTTGGCCGACGATGCGCCTAGATTGAGGGCGATGAGCTTCGAGACCCTGCCTCCCTCCAGCACCCCGGCCCAGGTCTTCTTCGACCGGCGTGAGCTGGATCAGATCCTGCGGGTCTACGGCCGTATGGTGGCCCAGGGCGAGTGGCGCGACTATGCCATGCTGGGCGGCAAGGACGCCGCCGAGTTCGCCGTCTTCCGCCGCTCGGGCGACGCCCCGGCCTACCGGATCGAAAAACGCCCGTCCCTCCAGGCCCGTCAGGGCCAGTGGGCCGTCATCGGCGAGGGCGGCCAGATCCTGCGTCGCGGCCGCGACCTTGCCCAGGTCCTGCGCGTCTTCGACAGCCGCCGGTTTCAGGTGGTGGAGTGAAGGCGGTGGCTAGCCATCCATCGATCCGTGATCGATCCCCAGCCACCAATCACTGGCCACTAGCCACTCCTCCAACGAAAAGGCCCCGGGATCGCTCCCGAGGCCTTCCACGCATCCAACTGTCGCCTGCGCCCTATTCCCGGTTGCCCATGAAGGCCAGCAGGAACTGGAACAGGTTGACGAAGTTGATGAACAGGCTCAGCGCGCCAAAGCCGGTCGCCACGCCCAGAGCCGCCTGGTCGCCGCCCAGGGCATAGTAGGTCATCTTCAGCCGCTGGGTGTCGTAGGCGATCAGACCCGAGAAGATCAGCACGCCCACGCCCGAGATGATCAGGTAGAGCACCCCGGACTGCATGAACATGTTGACGATCGAGGCGATCACCAGGCCGATCACGCCCATGATCAGGAAGGTGCCCATGCCCGACAGGTCCTTCTTGGTCACATAGCCAAACAGCGACAGACCGCCGAAGGCCGCAGCCGTGACAAAAAACGTCGAGGCCAGGCTACCGTCCGTGTAGCGCAGGAACAGCAGGCCCAGGCCCGCGCCGATCGAGGCGACGACCGCCCAGTACAGCATGTTCACGCCGCGCGCGGTCGGGTTCTTCATGAAGAACATCGAGCCGAACAGCAGCACCAGCGGCAGGAACTGCACCACCATGCCCAGCAGAGTCATGCCGACGCGGCCGTCTGCCGTCTGGGCGAAGAACAGCGTCTGTACCGCAGGCACATTGCCAACCACGTAAGCCAGGACGCCTGCGACGGCGAGGCCGAGTGCCAGCTTGTTGTAGACGCCCAGCATGAAGCTGCGCAGTCCGGCATCCACGGCCATATCGGCCGGGGCGGACGCCGGGGTCGAGAAACCGTTTCTGAAATCGCTCATCGCGAGTTGTGTCTCCAAGGGTCTGACCCGGAAAATTGTCGGCGGTTTTCCGGTCGGGTTAGACACCGGAAAACCGGACCCGGGCGAAAGTCCCAGGTCCAGACTGGGAGATATCGGGCAGGGCGATCATTTACGCAAGGGAACTGACGCCGCAGCCCCCCCGCCTTTCATAGCAATCGCGTGAACGCTAGGACCATTGCATGCTCCGGCTGTTCACCGCGCTCCCGATCCCCTTCGACGTCGCCGAGACCCTTGCGCGACGACAGACCGGCCTGCCCGGGGCGCGCTGGCGCACGGCCGAGCAGCTGCACGTGACCCTGGCCTTCTATGGCGAGGTCGATGAACGCACCGCCGACGACCTCGCGGCCGAGCTGTCGCGCATTCCCGGCGGCCCTTTCGACCTGGAACTGAAGGGCGTCGGCGCGTTCGGCGATGCCCACCGCAGCCACGCCATCTGGGCCGGCGTGGAGCCCAATGAGCGGCTCACGGTGCTCGCCGGACGCTGCCGTTCCGCCTCCGAGCGCGCGGGCATCCGCATGGAGCCTCGCGTCTACCGGCCCCACGTCACCCTGGCCTACCTGAAGACGCAGACGGACCCGGCGCGCGTCGGCGCCTGGATCACCAACCACAATCTGCTGCACAGCCCGCCGATCCGCATCGACCGCTTCGGCCTCTATTCCAGCGTCCTGGCCGACGACGGCAGCCACTATGACCTGGAGCGGGAGTATCCGCTGTGACGACCGCCCCGAACGCTGTCGCGCCCGGCCCCACGCTCCGGACCGCACGCCTGATCCTTCGGCCAACGGCCCTGGAAGACTTTCCGCGCTGGGCCGAGTTCATGGCCCACCCGACATCTCGCTTCGTCGGCGGTCCCCAGCCGGCGCAGGCGGCCTGGCGCGGCTTCATGACCATGGCGGGCGCCTGGGCGCTGACCGGGGTCGCCATGTTTTCGGTGATCGATCGGGAAACGGGCCAGTGGCTGGGCCGGATCGGCCCCTGGCAGCCTTTGGGCTGGCCGGGAACCGAGGTCGGCTGGGGTCTGCACCCCGACGCCCAGGGCAAGGGCTACGGGATCGAGGCTGCGACCGCCGCCATCGACTACGCCTTCGACCAACTGGGCTGGACCGAGGTCATCCACTGCATCGATCCCGACAACACCGGCTCACAGAACCTGGCCAGGGCGCTCGGCTCGACCAATCTCGGCCCCGCCGTCCTGCCCCCGCCCTTCGAGGCCTTCCCGGTCGATCGCTGGGGCCAGACCCGCGAGGCCTGGCGCGCACGCCATCGCTAGACCTTGATTCTGCACCCCGATTCACGGTTTCGACGGATCAGGATCCAGGGGCAACCGAAGATCCGCTTCACTCGTAGCTCGCTGCCAAGGGAGAGACCGCATGATCCGGACCATCGCCGCCGCAGCCCTCGCCGTCACGCTCGCGCCCGCCGGCCCCGTCCTGGCCCAGGCGACCGCCGTCGACCTCGACCGTTTCGACGGCCGCTGGTTCGAGATCGCGCGCAATCCCAACGGGGTGCAGCGCGACTGCAGCCGCGCCCAGATCGACTTCACGCCCACCCAGGCGGGGCGCTACTCCATCGTCGTCACCTGCGTGCGCCGCCCCGGCGGCCAGGTCGAAACCCTTCGCGCCACCGCCCGCGTCACCGACACCACCACCAACGCCAAGTTCCGCTTCAGCCTGGCCGGCCTGCTCAGCTTCGGCGGCCTGGCGTCCCAGCAGTACTGGGTCTGGGACCACGCGCCGGACTACAGCTGGGCCATCATGGGCCTGCCCGACCAGTCCAGCTGGTGGGTCTGGCATCGCAGCCAGACCCCGGCCGCGTCGGTCCGGACCGCCACCCTCGCCCGCGCCCGGGCCCTGGGCTTCGATACCTCGCGCCCGGTGCACACGGGTCACTAGAGCACACCGCCGGCCGGGAATGGCCGGGATCGACTTGCGCTGAGGAACACAACCGGAACATAGTGGGACCATGTCCGCCGCCGCGCTGCATCTGGAGCTGGTCTTCAGCCGTCCCGAGACCACGGCGTCGGTCACGCGCGGCGCGGCGCGCCTGCTGGCCGACATGGGCTATGCGCCGCTTCTGGAGGTCGGCCTGCCCAACGGTCGCCGCGCCGACGTCATGGCGCTGGGCCGAAAGGGCGACATCGTCATCTGCGAGGTGAAGTCCGGGCCTGAGGACTACCGCGTCGATCGCAAATGGCCCGAATACGCCCCCTTCTGCGACGCCTTCTTCTTCGCCGTGGCGGCGGAGTTCCCGCAAACCCTCCTGCCCGACCACCCCGGCCTGATCGTCGCCGACGGCTTCGGCGGCGTCGTCATCCGCGACGCCCCCTCGACGCCCCTCGCGCCGGCCCGCCGCAAGGCCCTGACCCTCGCCTTCGCCCGGCTCGCAGCCCAGCGGACCCTGCGCGACTGACGTCACCTCTCCCTCCCCCTCGGGGGTCGACGAAGGCTCGCATGCGAGCCGAGGAGGTGATCGCGAAGCGATCGGGTGGGGGCGGCAGAGCGATGCACAGACAATGCATAGTGATCAGCTCACCGGCGCTCCACCCTTCTCCCTCCCCTTCATGGGGAGGGTGGTCGGAGCGTAGCGACGACCGGGTGGGGTCCGTACGTGAGGAGTGCGATGTCCCGTTCGCACCCCACCCTGACCGCTTCGCGGTCTTCCCTCCCCATGAAGGGGAGGGAGAAATGCGCGCTATTCTTCCCAATCATCCAAACTCGCCCGGATTCCCCCAACGAATTCAACGTCGGTCTCGATTGAGACGCCCTGAGCTCGCCCTCATTGAAGATGGCCGTAGACTCTTTCCCGGTTCCGTCGCTTGGGAAGGGCGCAAGGCCTTGCGAGCTTGCTGCGGCGGAAGCGGTTGGAGCGGGAGCTCCGGATCCGTTTG
>JADCBH010000387.1 GCA_020253595.1 Brevundimonas sp. | reverse complement strand
GGAACAGGACGTCATCGCCCGAAAAAGCCTCGGCCTCGTCGAAGCGCTGGGCGGACACTTCGGTCCAGTCGCCTGCGTATTCGTGCTCGATGGTGCTGTTGACCCATGCGCGGACCCGCCTGCGCGTGGCGCTGTCGGCCCTTCGCCAGGCCGATGACCCCTCTACGGCGCGAGCCAGGGACACATCGGCGTCCGCGGCGGCCGCGGCCTCTTGCGCGGTCTCGACAAGGCGAGCGGCGGGGGCCAGCACGCGGTCGAAGTCGAGGCTACGACCGTCGGCATCGAGCGTCAGGCTGCGGTCATAGGATGTGACGACGGTCCGCGCGCCCGCCCGTTCCGCCAGATCCGTCAGAGGGTTGCCTCGGGTCCCGTGGATCCAGCTTGCGCCCATATCCACCGGCAGATCGGGCCAGAGACGCGAGGTCCAGACGCGACCGCCGATCCTCGACCGCGCCTCGATCACCTCCACCTCCTGGCCTGCGTCGGTCAGCGCCCGGGCGGCCGCAAGGCCCGCAACGCCTGCGCCGATGACGATCGTGCGGCCCCTCGCCCTCGCTGCGCAGGACGGCGACGCGGTCAGGGCGGTGAGCGCAGCGAGCAGGGTGCGACGCTGGATCATGGGGCCTCGAAAAAGTGGCGGCGGTCGCGCGGGTTCATGCCACCTTTATTCCCCGTTAACCACGCTGGCCCAAAGGTTAACGCCTTCCGCACCCCGAGGCCGCACCCCCTTTGCGCAACCTGATCGCCGCCCTTGAAGCCGTCGATCCACTGGTCGTGACCGGCAAGGTCGCGGGTGTGAACGGCCTGTTGATCGAGGCGCGGGGCGGGCTGTCGCGGCTGGCGGTCGGGGCGCGCGCCGAGATCGGGCGGCGAGGGTCGACGCCCCTGCCCGCCGAGGTCGTGGGGTTCCGGGACTCCAAGGCCCTGCTGATGCCGTTCGGCCCGGTCGAGGGCGTGGCGCCCGGGGCCGACATCCACATCATCGGCGAGCAGGCCAGCGTGCGACCGACGACGGCCTGGCTGGGCCGGATCATCAATGCGTTTGGCGAGCCGATCGACGGCAAGGGACCCCTGCCGACCGGCCCGGCCCCCTATCCGCTTCGGGCCTCTCCGCCCGCCGCCCATTCGCGCGGCCGGGTGGGCGAGCGGCTGGACCTGGGCGTGCGGTCGATGGACGTCTTCACCACCACCTGCAGGGGGCAGCGTCTGGGCATCTTCGCCGGATCGGGCGTGGGCAAGTCGGTGCTGCTGTCCATGCTGGCCAAGCAGGCGACCTGCGACGTGGTCGTGGTCGGCCTGATCGGCGAACGGGGCCGGGAGGTCCGCGAGTTCATCGAGGAAACGTTGGGCGAAGAGGGCCTGCGCCGCGCGGTCGTCGTCGTCGCCACCTCCGATGAGCCGGCGCTGAAGCGGCGCCAGTCGGCCTATATGACGCTGGCCATCGCCGAATACTTCCGGGATCAGGACCTGGAGGTCCTGTGCCTGATGGACTCCGTCACCCGCTTCGCCATGGCGCAGAGGGAGATCGGGCTGGCGGCGGGCGAGCCGCCGACGACCAAGGGCTACACCCCCACCGTCTTCACTGAACTGCCCAAGCTTCTGGAACGCGCCGGACCGGGTCCGGTGCGGCCGGACGGGACGACGGCGGGTCCCATCACGGCCCTGTTCACCGTGCTGGTGGACGGCGGCGACCACGACGAGCCCATCGCCGATGCGGTGCGAGGCATTCTGGACGGGCACATCGTCATGGACCGCAAGATCGCCGAGCGCGGGCGGTTTCCCGCCATCGACGTGCTGAAGTCCGTTAGCCGGACCATGCCCGAGAACCAGACCCCGACCGAGCGCGACCTGAACCGCCGCGCCCGCCAGTGCCTGAGCGCCTATGCCAACATGGAAGAGCTGATCAAGATCGGGGCCTACCGCGCCGGTGCCGACCCCACCGTGGACCGCGCCATCGCGCTCAATCCGGCACTGGAGGCCTTCCTCGGTCAGGACAAGGAGGACGTCACGCGGTTGGCAGATGCGTTCGCCCGACTGGAAGGAATCCTGAACCAGGGGATGGCGGGTGGATGAGGTTCGAGGTTCGAGGGATGAGGTTCGAGGGGTAGCGGTGGAGGTCCGGTCGTATCGCGATCTCACGGTGTGGAAGAAGTCGATGGACTTGGCCGCCGATGTTTACCGGCTGACACGGCACATGCCGAAACAGGAGGAGTACAGGATCATCTCGCAGATGATCCGCGCTTCGACATCCATCCCCGCGAACATCGCCGAGGGGCATGGTCGTGGGACGCGAAAGGACTACGCGCATTTCATCAGCATCGCACGAGGGTCGCTTTTCGAGCTCGAGACTTTTGTCCTGCTCGTTCAGCACCTCGAGATCGGCGACCCGCAGCATTGCGCGAGGATTCTCGACAAGACGGATGAAGTCAGTCGGATGCTGAATGTCTTGCGCACCCGCCTCTCGGCTCGCCCCTAATCCCTCAAACCTCAAACCTGGAACCTTACCTCCCCTTAACCTTTGAACCGCATCCTCCGCTCATGACCTCTTGGGCGCACTCCCTCATCCGCATCTCCAACTATGAGGTCGAGACGCTGCAGAAGCGTCTGGCCGAGATCACGGCGAGGAAGGCCTCCGCCGAGATGCGGCTGGCGGTGCTGGACGCCGAGGTCGAGGTGGAACGCGAGCGCGCCCGCGCCGATGCCG
>JADCBH010000386.1 GCA_020253595.1 Brevundimonas sp. | reverse complement strand
TCTGGCGTGAGCGGGTGTCCGTGGGACGCGTCATGAAGCTGTGGCTGTTCGGCCGTGGCGCGCTGATCGCCGTCTGGACTCAGACGATCGATCGCGGCAAGCCGCCGGCGATCAGGCCTGCGCTCTGGACGCGCGTTTGAGCGTTTCTCGCCGGACCTCGGGCAGTCGCCACCAGGGTGCCGAGGGTGTCAGGTGGTGCTCGTGGTGCATCCCGAAGTGAAAGCAGGTCAGCAGCGAGGCGATCCACGGCATGGGGATCGTGCGCGCTTGGTGATGGTCGGCAAATCCGTCACTTTGCGTGTGGCGATGGGGAAGCCATGTCCCGAACACGAATAACTGCAGCGCGCTGAGGATCGCGGGGACAGCCCAGAAAAGAACCAGGTTGGCCACTGACGCTCCGATCAGCAGGTATGCGATCAGCACCGCCGTCACGATCGAGAACTCGCGCCAGCCGAAATAGCGGGTGAAGAAGCTGTAGAACCACGGCAGAAAGGCCTCGGGCCGATGTGCATGGAAGTCTGGATCGTCGGCCGTGCCGGGTGCCCGGTGATGCTGATGATGGCAGATGGTCAGCTTGCGATACGAGAAGGCGGCATAGGCTCCCACGCAGATCTGGCCGACCAGAGCGTTCACGCGTGGTCGGCCCGGTGCCAGTGACCCGTGCATGGCGTCGTGGGCGACAATGAACATGCCCGCTCCCAGCCAGCTCTGGGTCAGAATGAGAAAGGGCGCGGCCAAAAGCGCTGGTCCTTCCAAGGGTTGAAAGAAGACGCCCCACATGTGCACCGTCAACCAGCCGCCCAGGATGAGGACAGCGAGGCTCAGGCCGATAATCGTCTGCCGTGCGCGCGTCACTCGGCCGGGATATCGTTCGCGGCGCGCTCGGAGCGACGTGCCTTCAGGATCGCGCTCAGGCGCTGAGGATTGGGTGCGAAGACGAAGCCGAACGACACAGCACCCTCGCGTGTCTGCACCGCGTGGTGAAGCTTGTGGGCCTGGACCAGGCGACGGGCATATCCGTTTTTCGGCATCCAGTGGAACGGCCAGCGCTGATGCACCAGTCCGTCATGCACGAAGGCGTAGACGACGCCGTAAAGAGTAACCCCAAGCGCGATCGCCCTGACCCACCACAGGTCTGTCAGCCAGGCGACGACGAACAGGCTGGTGCCAACGACGGCCCCGACGACGCCATACAGGTCGTTGAGCTCGAAGGTCTTGTCGTGGGGTTCGTGATGATCGCGGTGCCAGCCCCAGCCGAGAGGGCCGTGCATGATGTAGCGATGCGTCGTCCACGCCACGCCTTCCATCAGGAAGAAGACGGCCAGCGTCAGCAGAGTGAACCAGACGAACGTCATTCCTGAAGTCTACGCCGCGTCGCGGACGGTTCCAACCGCGACCGCACGTCGCTAAGCAGGAACCATGAGCGATGACGTGATCCGCGACCGCAAGGACCAGCACCTGGACGTCGTCCTGTCCGGTGGCGGGCGGCATGCGCGTGATGCCGGCTTTGACGCGATCCGCTTCGTTCACGAGGCCTTGCCGGACCTCGATCACGCCAAGATCGATCTGGGCGTCGATTTCCTGGGACGCAGGCTGAAGGCCCCGTTTCTGATCAGTTCCATGACGGGGGGTCCTGCGCGCGCCGAGGCGATCAACGCCCATCTGGCCGAAGGGGCTCAGCACCTGGGCATAGCGCTCGCGGTCGGGTCGCAGCGCGGCGCGCTGGAGGGCGGGGCGGACGGAGGGCTGAACGCCTCGTTGCGCCACCGCGCGCCGGATACGCCGATCCTGGCCAACATGGGCGCGGCCCAGCTGACCCAGGGCTTTGGCGTGGATCAGGCGCGGCGCGTCATGGAGATGATCGGTGCTGACGCCCTTATCGTTCATCTCAATCCGCTGCAGGAAGCCTGTCAGGCGGAGGGCGATCGCGACTGGTGGGGTGTCGGCGCCGCGCTTGAGGCGTTGATCCGCAAGCTCGATGCGCCGGTTGTGATCAAGGAAACGGGGGCGGGCATCTCGGCGGCGACGGCACGACGCCTGATCGACATGGGCGCGGCGGCCATCGACGTGGCGGGAGCGGGAGGAGCGAACTGGGGGCTTATCGAGGGTGAGCGGGCAACGGAGCCCTCCGACAAGGCCCACGCCCTGGTCTTTGCCGACTGGGGCATTCCGACTGCGCGCGCAATCGCCGAGGCACGAGCCGCCTGTCCCGATGCCCTGATCATTGGCTCGGGCGGCGTGAGGAACGGTCTGGACGCCGCCAAGGCCATCCGGCTGGGTGCGGACATGGTGGGCCAGGCGGCGGGCGTGCTGGAGGCTGCAACCGTTTCGACGGACGCCGTGGTCGCGCATTTCCAGCTGGCGATCCGCCAACTTCGCACGGCGTGTTTCTGCACAGGCTCGGCCAGTCTGGCGGACCTGAAGCGGGCTCCGCTTCAGGCCTGACCATGGCGACCGAGACCGACATCGTCATCATCGGCGGCGGTCATAACGGCCTTGTCTGCGCCTTCTACCTGGCCCGCGCCGGACTGAAGGTTGTGGTGCTGGAGCGCCGGTCGGTGATCGGCGGGGCCGCCGTGACGGAGCAGTTCCATCCGGGCTTTCGCAACTCGACCGCCAGCTACACGGTCAGCCTGCTGAATCCCAAGGTCATCGCGGACATGGAGCTGGCCCGGCACGGTCTCAGGATCGTCGAGCGGCGGATGACGAACTTTCTGCCCTTGCCGGACGGCCGCTTTCTGGAGGCGGGCGAGGGCGTTACGGCTGCCTCTGTGGCGCAGTTTTCGCACCGGGACGCGGAGCGCCTGCCCGAATACGAGCGGCGGCTCGAAGCGGTGGCGGACGTTCTGCGTGCCCTTGTAATGGAGATCCCTCCGAACCTGCCGGATGGCGGCTGGCTGGATGCCCTGCCCGAGATGCTGAAGTCGGCCTCGCTGGCGCGCAGGCTGGGCGGGCTCGACCTCACTGGTCGACGCGACGTGCTCGACCTCTTCGCCAAGTCGGCCGGTGATTGGCTGGACGGCTGGTTCGAGAGCGACCCGATCAAAGCCCTGTTTGGGTTTGACAGTGTGGTGGGCAACTATGCCAGCCCCTATACGCCGGGGTCCGCCTACGTGCTGCTGCATCACGTCTTCGGCGAGGTGAACGGAAAACGTGGCGTATGGGGTCATGCCATTGGCGGAATGGGAGCGATCACCCAGGCCATGGCGGCCGCCTGCCGGGACGCGGGCGTCGAGATCCGCATCGACGCCGAGGCAACGGAGGTCGTGACAGAGCGGGGGAGGGCCGTCGGGGTGGTCACTGCGACCGGGGACGTCGTTCGTGCACGGGCCGTTGTCGCAAACATCCATCCGCGTCTGCTGTTTGATCGTCTGATTGATCCCGCCGAAGTGCCGGCCGACTTCCTCGAGAGGATCGGCCGCTATGCCTCAGGGTCGGCGACCTTCCGGATGAACGTGGCACTGTCGCAATTGCCCCGTTTCACAGTGAAGCCGGAACCGGGTAACCACCTGACAGCCGGGATCATCCTTGCGCCCAGCTTGGCCTACATGGATCGCGCCCATGCCGAGGCGAGACT
>JADCBH010000385.1 GCA_020253595.1 Brevundimonas sp. | reverse complement strand
GTCCCTGTCGACATCCGCGAGGACCGGCGCTTCATCTGCTCGCACGACCGCTTCCGCCGCTGGGCCTCGGGCAAGAGCCAGCTGCGGATGGAGTTCTTCTATCGCGAGATGCGCAAGGATACCGGCATCCTTTTGGACGACGGCCAACCGGTCGGCGGCCAGTGGAACTACGACGCCGAAAACCGGAAGAAGCTGCCCAAAGGCTTGCGGACGCCGAGCCGTCTGCGCATTCCGCCTGACGATGTGGCACGCGAAGCGATCGCCGACGTGGCGCGGCTGTTTCCGGATCACTTCGGTGAGCTGGACGCCTTCGGATGGCCGACGACGGCAGAGCAGGCGGAGGTTGTCTTCACCGACTTCCTGCGAACCATCCTCCCCGGTTTCGGGGACTGGCAGGACGCCATGGCCAGGGGCGAGCCGTGGATGTGGCACAGCCTGATCTCGACCTCGATCAACCTGGGTCTCCTCGACCCGCTGGACGTCTGCCGCCGGGCCGAGGTCGAGTACCGCGCAGGCCGGGCACCCCTGAACGCGGTAGAAGGTTTCATCCGCCAGATCCTCGGCTGGCGTGAGTTCGTGCGCGGTATCTACTGGCTGAAGGTCCCGGAGTACCGGCAGCGAAACTTCCTCGACGCCGATCGGACCCTGCCGGAGTTCTACTGGTCCGGGCGGACCGACATGGCCTGTGTGGCCGACGCAGTCTCGACAACGAAACGGAACGCCTACGCCCACCACATCCAGAGGCTGATGGTGACCGGCAATCTGGCGATGCTGCTTGGCGTCCACCCGGATGAGGTCGATGACTGGTACCTGACCGTCTACGCCGACGCCTATGAGTGGGTGGAAATGCCCAACACCCGCGGCATGGCGACTTTCGCTGACGGAGGCATCTTCGGCTCCAAGCCCTATGCGGCGTCAGGGGCCTACATCGACCGGATGAGCGACTACTGCGGGGCTTGCCGCTTCGACGTGAAGGCCAAGACCGGCGCGAAGGCCTGCCCGTTCAATCGCCTGTATTGGGGCTTTCTGGAACGAAACCGGGACCGTTTGCGTGACAACGTTCGTCTCGCCATGCCCTACCGGACACTGGAGAACTTCGGTCCGGAAAAACGGCAGGCTCTACTGGCCGAAGCCGAGGCGACCCGAGAGGCCCTGGGCGCGGTCAGGCGATGATGTCGGGCAGGATCCGGCTTTCGAGCTTCACGATCTCGTCGCGCAGCAACAGCTTCTTGCGCTTCAGGCGCGCGATCAGCAGCTGATCCGGAATCGGCATGTGCGCCAGGGCCTCGATGGAGGCGTCCAGGTCAGCGTGCTCCTGACGCAGGACCTTGACCTGGGCATGAAGCGCCAGCTCTTCCTCTGTCAGAAAAGGGGTGTCGTCGTTCATCGCATGTCCCGTGAGGCGCGGCTTATACTCCAGCCGGGCTCAGGCCGGAAGGCGCTCGGCCAGCACCCCCAGAGCCGGACGCGGCACGACGCGTGTCCAGACCCGGGCGACGGCCACAAGCGCCTCGAGCTTTGGCATCGTCAGCCCGCTGCCAGCCGGCGCCAGAGCCTCGAGGTCCGCCATCAGGGCGCGCTCGGCGGCCAGTTCGATCGCCTTGACCTGCTCGCGCAAAGCCTCGCGACCCGCGTCGCCGATATCGGGAATGGGAGCTTTCAGCGTGCGCCGCACCGCTCGAAGCGGCCCGACCGCTGCGCCGTCCCAGGCCCTTGCTGCATCGCAGGCGGCCTCGAGCGTCTCCTCGTCCAGGGCCCGGCCCGTGGCCGCCGTCCACCCCGCCCAGAGAAGCAGAGGCACGTTGTGGCCATGTGTGTCCTGCAGCGTCAGGCAGGCGTCCGACACGCCCGGTGCCCTGTAGGCGGCGAGCGCCCAGTTCCAGAAGCCGCTCATTCGGCGTCATTGGGGCCCTTCAGCCCTTCCCACCGGCGCACAGCAGCCCAGTCCAGGCCAAACTGATCCAGCGCCCGACCCACCGACTGATCGACCAGCTCCGCTATGGAATTCGGCCGCGCATAGAAGGCAGGGAGCGGCGGAGCGATGGTCGCGCCCATCTCGGCCAGTGCCGTCATGGTTCGCAGGTGGCCGAGATGGAACGGTGTCTCACGCACCATCAGGACCAGCGGCCGTCGCTCCTTCAGCACCACGTCGGCCGCACGGGTCAGCAGCGTTGACGTCACGCCGGTCGCGATCTCGCTCATGGTCCGCACAGAGCAGGGCGCGACGATCATGCCCAGCGTCCGGAATGAGCCCGAGGCGATGGTTGCCCCAACGTCATTGAGCCGGTGAACCACGCTGGCCTTCTCCGTCAGCTCATCCGGCGAGAGATCGGTTTCCTGCGACAAAGTGAGCAGGGCCGCGCGGGTGATGACCAGGTGGCTCTCGACCCCCAGTTCGTTCAGCGCATCCAGCACGCGAGCGCCGTAAATCACCCCTGATGCGCCGGAAATGCCGACAACAAGGCGTCGCGGGGGCTGTGCGGCTCCGTTCACAACTTGGTCCATCTTTTCGGGGAGGCTGGTCCTGAGGAAAGTCTGTGTCCGGAAGTTTGGATAACAACGTCTTGCGTCACCGAAACGTGATTCCCCAAGTCGTCAATCCGGGCGCTCACTACCCTCGTCCCTTAGACATGGAGGCGCAAGCCATGACCATAGAAGCTCGTATCCGCGAATTGGGAAACCGTCACCGCATGCTGGATGAGACCATTCAGCGCGAGTTCGGCCGACCTTCCGTGGATGAGTTGCAGGTCAGGAAGCTCAAGCGACAAAAGCTCCGGCTCAAGGAGGAGATCACCAGTCTGGAGGCGCGGACTGGATAGGTCTTCGCCTCCTGAAGAGAAACAGCGGCCCCGGAGCGATCCGGGGCCGTTTTTTCATGGGTCCGTCAGCGAAGCTGATAGGTCACGGTGGCAACGACGCGAACCCGTTTCTCGAGGGATGTGGCTTCGTTGTCGACGTCCTC
>JADCBH010000384.1 GCA_020253595.1 Brevundimonas sp. | reverse complement strand
GACGCTCTTCCGATCTCGGAGATCGTTCGCGTCCTCAGCAAGGGGACTGCCGGGCAATGCACCGCCCGACAGCGCCGCAAACGCCGCCTCCATGATGAACCGCAGCGGAAAAACATAGACCAGCACGACGAAGACGATGGCCAAGCTGAGACCTGTCGCCAGCGCATCCCGATGGGGCCAGAGCCGTCCCAGATCCCGATAGCCCAGCCAGAACATTACGATCAGGGCAAAGGCACCGGCGTAGGCGGGCGCACGCAGCAGCATCCCGGACAGCTCGTCCATGGTCTGAGGCGGGTCACCGCCGCCGACGATCAGCAGGGTCACGGCAAAAGCGAACGCCGCGTCGACGAAGGCATCGAGCCGTCGCGCCATGTCATCCTTGAGAAAGACTGCCATGCGTCAAGTGTGCCGTCCCTTGTGGTCCGTTGCCAAGGGGCACAAGAAAGCCCGCCGAAGACATCTCCGGCGGGCTCTGCATGTCCGGATGGTGGTCTCGGGTTTAGTGCGCGACGTTCTTCCAGATGCGGCGGTAGCTCGCATAGGTCAGGCCGGCGAAGATGGCCAAGAAGGCCAGAACGCCCATACCGGTCTGCTTGCGCTCCGTCGCCCGGGGGTCCGACGCCCAGGTGATGAAGGCCGCGACGTCCTTGGACATCTGATCGACGGTTGCTTCGGTGCCGTCATCGTAGGTGACCTGGCCGTCCATCAGAACGGGCGGCATGGCGATAAAGCCGCCATACGGAACTTCTTCTGGGTCACCGTCCCAGAAGGGCGTCATGTCGCCCATCATGTAGGGGTTGTAGTACTGACCGGGGCCGATGCGCAGGCCCGCCGGCGGATCCACATAGCCGCTCAGCAGCGAGTAGATGTAGTTTGAGCCGTCTTTGCGCGCCTTGGCCATAACCGAAAGGTCCGGCGGATAGGCACCGCCATTGGCAGCTGCGCCAGCGGTACGGTTGGGCCACGGGCTGGGAAAGCGGTCCGCAGCGATGCCGGGACGCATGATCGGCTCGCCGGTCTCGGTATCGATGTCGGCGATCTGGGCCTCAGCCGCGATGGCGCGCACGAAGCGATTCTCGGCCGCGCTGGGCGCCGACGGATCATAGAACGGTCCGCCGCGCTCACCGAGCGTACGGAAGCTCAGAAGGTCCATCGAGTGGCAGGCCGAGCAGACCTCGCGATAGACCTTGTAGCCGCGCTGCAGTTGGGCCTGATCGAAGGTGCCGAACGGCCCCTCGAACGAGAACCCGGCCGAGCGGGGGTGCTTGGCCTCGCCGGCCGCGAAGGCCGGAGAGGAGATTGCGGCGATCGCCAGGGCCGCGACCGCGATCTTGCGAAGGGAGAGGCTCATCGGGATCAGCCCTTCTTCTCAGGCGCGGCAGGGGCAGCGGCGGTCATGGCGTCGGAGCCTTTCAGCACTGGCTCCGAGATCGACGCAGGTATCTTCAACGGGACCTCCTTCAAACCAAGGTAAGGCAGAACCACGAGGAAGAAGGCGAAGTAGTAGAGCGTCGCGAGACGAGTCAGCCACAGGTAGGAGTTCAGCTCACCGTCAAACAGGACGAAGCTGGGCATGCCCGGGACGACTTGCGCGTCAGGCAGCATCGCGCCGCACCAGCCCAGGACGAAGGCGTTCGCCACGAAGATCGCATAGAAGATCTTGGCGGTCGGGCGGTAGCGCATCGAGCGGACCTTGGAGGTGTCCAGCCAAGGCAGGATGAACAGCACGCCGATCGCCGCGAACATCGCCACCACGCCGCCGAACTTGTCCGGGATGGCGCGCAGGATCGCGTAGAAGGGCAGCAGGTACCACTCCGGCACGATGTGAGGCGGCGTCACCAGGGGGTTGGCCTGGATATAGTTGTCCGGGTGACCCAGGGCGTGCGGCATGAAGAAGACGAAGACCGCAAACATCATCAGGAACAGGATCAGGGCGAAGCCGTCCTTGACCGTGTAGTACGGGTGGAACGGCACCGTGTCCTTGGCCACGCGCTCCTTGGGGATCAGGATACCGACCGGGTTGTTCTGACCGGCCGTATGCAGCGCCCACAGGTGCAGCACCACCACGCCGAAGATCACGAACGGCAACAGGTAGTGCAGCGAGAAGAAGCGGTTAAGCGTGGCGTTGTCGATCGCCGGACCACCGCGCAGCCAGATCAGCACAGGCTCGCCAATCAGGGGGATCGCCCCGATCAGGTTGGTGATGACCTCGGCACCCCAGTAGGACATCTGGCCCCACGGCAGGACGTAGCCGAGGAAAGCCGTCGCGATCATCAGGAAGAAGATCACGCAGCCCAAGATCCAGATCATCTCGCGGGGCGCCTTGTAGGAGCCGTAATAGAGGCCGCGCAGCATGTGGATGTAGACCGCGATGAAGAACATCGAGGCCCCGGTCTGGTGCACATAGCGGATCAACCAGCCGCCGTTCACATCACGCATGATGCGCTCGACGGAGGCGAAGGCCATTTCGGTGTTCGGCTGGTAGTGCATCGCCAGGAAGATGCCTGTGACGATCTGCACGACCAGGCAGATCGTCAGGATGGCCCCGAAAGTGTACCAGTAGTTCAGGTTCTTCGGCGTCGGCAGCGACAGGTAATCGGCACCGAAGCGCACGATCGGAAGACGGCTGTCGAGCCACTTCTCGACGCCGGTCTTGGGGACGTAGGTGGATTCGTGTCCGCTCATCGTTTCCTAGCCTCAGCCGATCCGGATGGTGGAGCCGGCGGTGAATTCGTACTCCGGCACGATCAGGTTCAGGGGTGCCGGTCCTTTGCGGATGCGACCCGAGACATCGTAGTGCGAGCCATGGCAGGGGCAGAACCAGCCGCCGTAGTCGCCCGTTCCGAAGGTGGGGATGCAGCCAAGGTGGGTGCAGTTGCCCAGAACGACCAGCATCGGTTCATGGCCCGGCTTGGTCCGCTCAGCATCGGTCTGAGGATCCTTCAGCGAGGCGTTGTCATCAGCGACGGCGCGCTGGACCTCGGCGGCGGTGCGGTTGCGGATGAAAACCGGCTTGCCCTGCCAGGTGATGACGATCTGCTGACCTTCGGCGACCTTGGAGGTGTCGAACTCGACGGTCGACAGCGCCAGGGTGTCTGCAGCCGGGTTCATCGAGTTGATCAGCGGCCAGGCCGCCATCACGCCAGCACCAACCGCCGCGGCACCCGCGGCGATGTGGATGAAGTCCCGGCGGGTGGCTTCGCCTTCCGGCGCCCCGTTCGGGCCTTCTGGATTCACGACCGATTCGGCCACGGCTCACCTTTCCAAAATCTGCGGAGGCGGGCGTCCATCAGGGGCCCCGCGCGCGAGTGCGTTCCTATAGCGCGATGTGGGAAACAAGACCCGGCCCGGGTTTGCGGCGCATCGCCGCAAGATTTTGATGCTTCGTGAGAAGCGGTCGCAATCCGGACCGCGACAGGACCCCATCCCGCGCTTAAGAGGGGCCTTAGAATGCGTCTCGCCCTTTTTCAACCGGCCATCCCCCAGAACGTCGGAGCGTGCATCCGCCTGTCCGCCTGTTTCGGGGTCGAACTGCACGTCATCGAGCCCACGGGCTTCCGCTTCGACGACCGCGCGATGAAGCGAGCGGCGCTGGACTATGGGCCCCTGTCGCACATGACGCGGCACGCTGACTGGGAGGCGTTTCAGGCCAAGCGGAGGCCGGGACGGCTGGTGCTGTTCACCACAAAGGGCGCGACGTCGCTGACGGACTTTGTCTTCCGGCCCGACGATACCCTGCTTTTCGGGTCCGAGACTTCGGGCGCCCCAGACTTCGTTCATGCGGCTGCGGACGCGCGTGTTGTGATTCCGATCCTGCCGGATGCGCGATCCCTGAACCTGTCGGTCAGTGCGGGCATCGGGACCTTCGAAGCCCTGCGCCAGACGCGCTTCAGCCCTTCGCCTCAGTCGGATTGAGCCGGATCATCTCACGGTTCAGGGTCGCCGCGATCGTCACCCAGAGCAGATAGGGCACGACCGGCAGGGCTGCCGCCGGGCGGATCGACCAGAAGAGGGCGATGACGGCGACCAGCGACAGCCAGAGCAGCGCCACATCAATCAGGGCCAGGTCCATTCGCTTTCGTCCGAAGAAGAGCCATGACCAGGCCGCGTTCAGCGCCAGGGATGCGATGTAGAGAGCCAGCGCGTCCGGTCGCGACATGCCGACCGCTTCCCAGATCATCCAGCCGGCCCAGGCGTTGAGGGCGAACAGCAGGCTCCAGACGACCGGAAAGGCCCAGTTCGGCGGCGTCCAGGCCGGCTTGTTCAGCCCGGCATACCAGACACCCGGCTTGAACAGCCCTCCGCTCGAGGCGGCCAGGAAGTTCAGGCTGACAAAGACGGCGACGGCGATCCACATCTCGGTGCTCATGCACACACCCTAGCGGAAGGACGACCGAAGCGCGCGCCTATACGAGGCGGCTAGGTCGGCTGCCGTGTTGCGCGGTTGAGGAACACGCCGCGATGCGTGATCAACGTCACCAGAATCACCCCTGCCAGAAGGTGGACGGCCAACGTCACCTGTCCCCCCGTGCTCTCCCACAGGCGCACGCCGACGGTCCCCACCCCCATGACAACGAGTGCCAGTCCAAGAGAGCAGGCCAATGTGATCGCCGAGACGCGCTTTGACGACGTCCAAGCCTCGGCTTCGTGGGGGGCGGCAAAAGGGCTGATGTGCCGGTAGCGGCCTCTGAGAACGCGGATAGTCTCGATAAGGAAGGCGCTTTCGCCCCGCCCGTCGTAGTTCGCCGTCGCATCGAAAGCAGACGCGGGCGCGGTGCGGCTCGACAGCACTGGCGAACGGGTCATGACCCAGAAGCCAAAGCCGGCGATCAGCGACGCGCCAACCGCCAGGACCAGATACGGGACAGCCAACCCCAAGGCGTCACCCAGTGCGGTGCCATCACCGACAACCTTTGCCACCTGCCAGCCGTACAGCCCCCAAATGATGGCGGACACAAGAAGTTCAGCCCAGGTAATGGCCCGACGAGGCGTCATCGGTTGGTTCATGGCGTGCCGTCCCCAACAGCCCGGGCCAAGCCAGCCCTTGAGCAGTCTAGTCTCCGGAATCGTCAGGAAGCCAGTGGCTACTCGGCCGCCATGTTATGGCCCTCCGGCGCGGTCCAGCGCAGGCGAGGCGAGCGGGCGGCGCGGGTCTCGTCCAGACGGCGCAAGGGCGCGTGGAACGGCGCACCCTTGAAGCGGTCGACCTCGCCGGCCCTGGCGGCTTGCGCGAGCAGCCGCAGGGCGTTGATGAACCGGTCAAGTTCGGCCTTGGACTCCGTCTCGGTCGGCTCGATCAGCATGGCTCCATGCACGACCAGCGGGAAATACATGGTCATCGGGTGGAAGCCCTCGTCGATCATGGCCTTCGCGAAGTCGAGCGTGGTGATCTCCGTGCCCTTGAGCCATTCATCGTCGAACAGGGCCTCATGCATGCAGGGGCCGTCGGGGAAGGCGGCGCTCATGACATCCGAAAGGCGTGCCTTGATGTAGTTGGCGTTCAGAACCGCGTCCTCGGCGACCTGGCGCAGACCATCCGATCCGTGGCTCATCATGTAGCTGAGGGCGCGGACGAACATGCCCATCTGGCCATTGAAGGCGCACATGCGGCCGAACGCCTGGGCGGCTTCATCCTCGCCGCGCTCGATCAGCTTGAAACCGTCGCCGTCATTCACGACCCAGGGGGCCGGAGCGAACGGGGCGAGCGCTTCTGACAGAACCACCGGACCCGCGCCCGGACCGCCGCCGCCGTGCGGGGTGGAGAAGGTCTTGTGCAGATTGATGTGCATGGCATCGACGCCGAGGTCGCCCGGACGGACCCGCCCGACGATGGCGTTGAAGTTGGCGCCGTCGCAGTAGAAATAGGCCCCGGCCTCGTGCGTCAGCCGCGCGATCTCGATGATGTCGCGCTCGAACAGGCCGCAGGTGTTGGGGTTGGTCACCATGATGGCGGCCACGTCGTCGCCCAACTTGGAGGCCAGGTCCGCCACGTCCACGCGACCGTCGTCCGTCTGAGCCACTTCCACGACGGTGTAGCCGACGAAGGCGGCGGTCGCCGGGTTGGTGCCATGGGCCGAGGTCGGGACAAGGACCTTGCGGCGCTTCAGATGTTCACCCGACGCCTCGTGCGCGGCGCGGATGGCCATCAGGCCGCACAGCTCGCCGTGCGCGCCCGCCTTGGGCGACATGGCCACCGCCGGCATGCCGGTCAGGGTCTTGAGCCAGTGGGCGAGGGTATCCATCAGCTCCAGCGCGCCCTGCACGGTCGAGACCGGCTGGAGCGGGTGGATGTCAGAGAACCCCGGCAGGCGCGCCATCTTCTCGTTCAGGCGCGGGTTGTGCTTCATCGTGCACGAACCGAGCGGATACAGCGCCAGGTCGATGGCGTGGTTCTTCTGGCTGAGGCGCACATAGTGGCGCATGGCCTCGGGCTCCGAGAGCCCCGGCAGGCCGATCGGATCGCGGCGGATCAGGTCGCCCAGGTCGCCGCCGTCCGACTTCGGCTCGGCTAGGTCGACGCCGGTCTTGAACCAGCCGTCGCCCTCGAAGATCAGGGGCTCGTCCTGCAAAAGGCCGCGTCCGCCGGTCAGGGTCGGATGCTTGTAGTCATGGTCCGGCTGGTGCGGAGCGGGGGCCGTCGGGCGGCCGACAGTGTTCATGGTGCTCATGTTTCCGCTCCTTTAGTTCGCCAGGACCTTGGCGAGCGCGCTCGCAAGGATCTGGATGTCGGCGTCCAGCGTCGTCTCGGTGGCCGCGACCAGCAGGACGTCGTCCATGCCGGCCCCGGGGTTCAGGCGGCTGAACGGCACGCCCGCCAGCACGCGGTGCTCGGCCAGACGCTCCACCACCTCGACGGCGGAACGCGGCAGCCGCACGGCGAACTCGTTGAAGAAGCGCGGGGTTAGGACCTCCACGCCCGGAATGGCGGCGAGCGCGTCGCGCGTCGCCAGAGCCTTCTCATGGTTCAGCAGGGCCAGCTTGCGAAGCCCCGTCTCGCCCAGCAGGCTCATGTGGATCGAGAACGCCAGACAGCACAGACCTGAGTTGGTGCAGATGTTCGACGTCGCCTTGTCGCGCCGGATGTGCTGCTCGCGCGTCGACAGGGTGAGCACGAAGCCCCGCTCGCCGTCGGCGTCGACAGTCTCACCACAAAGGCGGCCCGGCATCTGACGGATCAGCTTCTCGCGCGCAGCGAACAGGCCGACATAGGGCCCGCCGTAGTTCAGGGCGTTGCCGATTGACTGGCCCTCGGCGGCGACGATATCGGCCCCCATCTCGCCGGGCGACTTCAACAGACCCATCGAAATGGCCTCGGTGACCACGACGATCAGCAGGGCCCCAGCGGCCTTGGCGGCTTCGGCGATCTTCGTCACGTCGGTGGCGGTGCCGAAGACGTTGGGCGTCTGCACGACCACGCAGGCCGTGTCGGGTCCGATCTTGCCGATGACGTCGGCCTCGGCGTCGATGGCGGCCGGCAGGACCTCGGTCTCGACGCCGACCGCGTGGACCACGGTCTCGGTCGCCGCGACATAGTGGGGATGCACCCCGCCGGAGATCACCGCCTTGTTCCGGCGTGTCACCCGGGTGGCCATCAGCACGCCCTCGGCCATGGCGGTCGAGCCGTCGTAGAGCGAGGCGTTGGCCACCTCCATCCCGGTCAGGTTCGCGACCTGGGTCTGGAACTCATAGAGATACTGTAGCGTACCCTGCGCGATCTCGGGCTGGTACGGCGTGTAGCTGGTCAGGAACTCCGAGCGCTGGATGATGTGATCCACCGTCGCCGGGACCTGATGGCGATAGGCCCCGGCCCCGCAGAAGAAGGGCACGTCACCGGCCACGGTGTTCTTCGCCGCGAGGCTCTTCAGCGCCCGCTCGACCTCCAGCTCGCCCATGACGCGCGGCAGGTCCACGACACCGTCGCGCCGCGCCGAATGCGGCACGTCCACGAACAGGTCGTCGATCGTCTTGGCGCCGATCGCCGCCAGCATGGCGGAGCGGTCGTCGGGGGTCAGGGGCAGGTAGCGCATGGGCGGGGAGGTCCAGCGTTGAAGGGATTCAGAGCGAAGCGAGGAAGGCGTCGTAGGCGGCGCGGTCCATCAGGCCGTCCAGCTCTGACGCATCGGAGACCTTGATCTTGGCGAACCAGCCGGCGCCTTCGGGGTCGGCGTTGACGGTCTCGGGTGCCGAGGCCAGGGCGTCGTTGCCCTCGATGACCTCGCCCGAGACGGGGGCGTAGACGTCCGACGCCGCCTTGACGCTCTCGACCACGGCGAAGCCGTCCTTCTGCGACACGGCCCGACCGGCTTCCGGCGTCTCGACGAAGACCACGTCACCGAGCTGGTCGGCGGCGTGCTTGGTGATCCCGACCGTGGCGACATCGCCCTCGAGCCGGACCCATTCGTGATCCTTGGTGAACTTCATGACGACCCCTCAGGCTTTGGGTTTGCGGTGATAGCGTTGGGCGACGAACGGCATGGCGACGACCTCGGCGGCCGCGGCCTTGCCTCGCACGATGACCTGCATCGCCCTGCCCAGCGCCGCATGCGACGGCGGGACATAGCCCATGGCGATGTTCTTTCCGAGGCTGGGCGACGGCCCACCCGAGGTGACCTTTCCGATCACGGTGCCGTCCGAATCTGCGATGTCTGCGCCCTCACGGGCCGGAGCGCCTTCCTTGACATGCAGGCCGACGCGGACACGGCTCGGGCCGTCCGCCAACTCCTTCAGCACCCGCTCGGCTCCGTTGAAGTTCGCCGCTTCTTTTCGCGACTTGGACAGGGTGAAGGTCAGGGCCGCCTCGACCGGCGAGGTCGTCGGATCAATGTCATGGCCGTGCAGCGGCAGGCCCGCCTCGAGCCGCAGCGAATCCCGCGCGCCCAGGCCAATCGGCTTCACCCGGCCATCTTCGAGCAGCAGGTTCCAGACCCGCTCGGCGTCCGCCGCCGGGACCGAGATCTCATAGCCATCCTCGCCGGTGTAGCCCGAGCGGGAGACGTAGCAGTCCACCCCGAACAGCATCAGCCGGGCCGTGTCCATGAAGCCGAACTCGGCCAGCACCGGCTCGTGCGCGACCATGACCTCGGCAGCCTCCGGGCCCTGGATCGCGATGAGGGCGCGGTCGTCCAGAACGGTCAGCTTGGCGTCGCCGGAGAGGTTGGCCTGCCAGAAGGCGAAGTCCTCATCCTTGTTGCCCGCGTTGACGACGACGAACAGGCCATCGTGGTCGGGCTTGCCCGCCATCAAGTCGTCGATGATGCCGCCCTGCGCGTTCAGCAGCAGGGAGTACTTCTGCTTGCCGGCCTTCAGCGCCTGATAGTCGCCGGGAACGAAGCGTTCGAACTGGGCGATGGCGTCGTTGCCAGTGATCTTGCACTGGCCCATGTGGGACACGTCGAACAGGCCGGCGTGCTCGCGGGTCCAGCGGTGCTCGGCCAGGACGCCTTCATACTGGACCGGCATGTCGTAGCCGCCAAAGCCGACCATGCGCGCGCCGAGCGCCCGATGCGCAGCGTTGAGCGGCGTGGTCTTCAGGGGAGCGTCGGTCATGCTGGCCTTCGGGGTCGCGTGTTGGGGCGGTCACCCGCCGGTCTCGCGCCCCCGCTGTCTGTGAGGCCTGAGAGATTCCGCCGGGAAACCCGGCTTGCTCCGTCGGCGCACCCTGGTGCCAAAAAAGAGTGGCGGGTGACTTTCCAGCGTCCGTGTGTCCTCGCGGTCCGTTTGCCTGAGCGTTTCCGGGGCGGTTGCGCCTTCGGCTCCGGGTCCACCCTCGACTGATGAGGAAGGCAGCCCGATCTCTCCCGCGAGAGCGGGCGTACAAAGGCCCCGACTCCGCCTTCAAGTCAAGCGTGGCGAGCAACCCATCCGTTGAGGTCGGCGATATGCCGCGCCTTGTCCGCTTCGGACAGGAAGGAGCCGGAAAAGCTGTTGCTGGCCATGTCGGCCAGCTGCGTACGGGTCAGACCGGTCGCCCGGGCCAGCTGGCGGTAATTCTCGTTCACATAGCCACCGAAGTATGCGGGATCGTCGGAGTTCAGGGTGACGCGGATGCCCCGCCGAAGCATCTCCGGCACTGGATGGGTCGTCAGGTCGTCAACCACGCAGAGCTTCAGGTTCGACAGGGGACAGACGGTCAGCGTCATCTGCTCTGCGGCCAGACGCGCGATCAGCCCTTCGTCCTCCATCGACCGGTTGCCGTGGTCCATGCGGTCGATGTGCAGCAGATCAAGTGCCTCCCAGACGTATTCGGGCGGCCCCTCCTCGCCCGCGTGAGCAACGCGCTTCAGCCCCATCTGCCCGGCCCGGTCGAACACGCGCTGGAACTTGGACGGTGGGTGGCCGACCTCGGACGAATCCAGCCCGACGCCCTCGATCCGGTCCAGCCAAGGCTCGGCGGCCCTCAGGGTCGCGAATGCGGCCTCCTCATCCTGATGGCGCAGGAAGCAGAGGATCAGCTTCGATGTCACGCCCAGCCGCGTCTGCGCCTCCGCCATGCCGGACAGCAGACCGTCGGCCACGACCTGGAACGGAATGCCCCGGTCGGTGTGCGTCTGCGGATCGAAGAAGATCTCGGCATGCCGCACGCTGTCTGCCGCCGCACGCTCGAAGTAGGCGGCCGCCAGGTCCTGGAAATCCTGCTCGGTTCGCAGCACGTCGGCCCCAGCGTAGTAGATGTCGAGGAAGTCCTGCAGGTTGGAGAAGCTGTAGGCAGCTCGCACCGCCTCCACGCTGTCGAACGGGATCGCGACCCTGTTCCGCCGGGCCAGCTCGAACATGAGCTCGGGCTCCAGACTGCCTTCGATGTGCAGATGCAACTCCGCCTTGGGCAGGCCGTCGATGAAGGCGTCGAGGTCAGTCATGGTAGGGCTCCCTATCGGGCCCTAGTTCGACACCACAAGCCGCAGATGTCCACGCCTGACCTCTGGCGTCGGCGTCTCGGGTCCAGGCGGAGGCGGCGCATCTTCGCGAACCGACCATGCGCGCGGCCGTTCGACATACCCTGACCGGGTCAGGATTCGTTCGGGCAGGCCGCAACGTTCCAGCATGCCGACCTCGACTTCGGTGCGGGCATGAACCCATTCCAGAAGCTGGCGGTTATGGCCGCGCGCCGGCGGTGCGACGCTGACCACGCGGATGTGGGGATAGCCCTCGTGCAGGAACCGCGTCGTCGCTGCATGGTCACCGTCGGTGGTCAGGATGTAGGCCACATCGAGCTTGTCGGCGGCCGCGTCGGCGGCGACGGCAAGGGCCAGATTGACGTCGCTCTGCTTCTCGGTGGCGTCCATCCATTGGTGGCCGCAGGCGTGGCAGTGATCTGCGTGCACGACGAAATGCCCCATCAGGCAGCGTACGTGGCGCGCCCGTAGTGCCTCCTCATAGGCCAGCAGGGCCTCCATCCGGTCCCGGAGCTGCGGCCGATGGGCGGAGACCCAGGTCACGCCCGCCATTCGCTCACCGGGCACGACGAGCGCACGGCCGAGCGCCATCAGATCCAGCCACAGCAGCTCGCGCCGGTTCAGGTCCAGGATGGCGTGGTGCAGGTTGAAGCCGTCGACATAGAGCCGGGCGCGCTTTCGGAAGATCGGCAAGCGAAAGCCGTCGCGGCGCACGGCCGGCGTCTGGCCTCCCCTTGCTCCCGACCGCGCCATGGCTGGCCTCGTCCTGCCTTCCCCCGGAAATCAGTTAACCCGAGGATCGATGACGAGTCCGTGGCAACGAGGTTACAGGACCAGGCCTACATCCGCTCCGGCGTGTCGATGCCGAGCAGACGCAGCGCTGTTTCCAGCTGGTCCAGCGCCGCCCCGGACAGCGCCAGCCGCGATCCGACCGTGGCCGGGTCGTCCGCCGCCAGCACCGGGCAGGCCGCATAGAACTTCGAGAAACTCTGGGCCAGGCGATAGGCGTGCTCTGCCACCGCATGCGGCGCGCGACGGTCGTAGGCGTCCGAAACCGCCGCGTCGAAAGCGTCCAGCGTCAGAGCGAGTTCGCGTTCCGCCGGTTCGAGGACGACAATCGGGCCGGTCCGTACGCCCTGGGCTTCGGCCTTGCGCAGCAGCGATTTGATGCGGACGGCCTGGTACAGCAGGTAGGGTCCGGTCTTGCCCTCGAAACTCATGAACCGGTCGAGGTCGAAGACGTAGCTGGTGGTGCGGTTGTTCGACAGGTCGGCGAACTTGAGCGCCGCGACGGCCACCTTGGCGGCGATATCTTCGAACTCGGCCTCAGGCAGGTCTGCGCCCAGTTCGGCTTCGCGCAGCCGCTCGCGGGCCTTGTCGCGGGCCTGGGTGATCAGGTCGTGCAGCTTCAAAACACCGCCCGCGCGGGTCTTGAAGGGCTTTCCGTCCGACCCGTTCATTGTGCCGTTGGCGGCGTGCTCCAGCTGACCCGGCGTGGCGTAGCCGCACTTGTAGGCGGCCCGGAACACCTGCTCGAAATGGTCGGCCTGGCGCGCGTCGACGCAGTAGAGGACGAGGTCGAAATCCTGCTCGCGGCGGCGTTGCAGGATCGTGGCGAGGTCCGTTGTGCCGTACATGGCCGAGCCTTCGGAGGACACCAGCAGCAGGGGCGGCAGCTCGCGCTTGTCGCCCTCCTCGACCACCCGGATGATCCAGGCCCCCTGGTCGAACTCCGCCAACCCACTGGCCTTGATCTCCTCTACCATCGCCGGGATCAGGGGATCGGCATCCGACTCGCCGTTCCACAGGTCGAAAGTGACGCCAAGGGCGCCGAACTCGCGTTCCAGCGCGGTCCGGCTGACGGCCACGAAGTGCTTCCACAGGGCGCGATAGCCTGGACGTCCGGCCTGAAGCTCGGCCGTCGCCTTACGCGCGCGGTCGCGAAAGGCGGTGTCTTCCTTGGCCTTGGCGGCAGCCTGCGGATACAGGCGCTCCAGGTCGTCCAACGTGACCGGGCTCACGTCCGGAAACGGGCCGTCGCCCTCGGCCAGAAAGGCCTCGGCCTTGCCCTCATCGCCGACCGCGACGATCAGCAGGCCCATCTGGAAGCCCCAATCACCGAAGTGAGCGTCGCCCCAGACCGTATCGCCGCGGAAGCGGAACAGCCGCTTGAGGCTCTCGCCGATGATGGACGACCGAAGATGGCCGACGTGCATCGGCTTGGCGACGTTCGGACCGGCGAAATCGATCACCACACGACGGGGTTCCGCGACGGGAGAGGCACCCGAGTAGGCTGCATCGTCAGCGACCGCCTGGGCTCGCGCGGCCAAGGCAGCGGCAGAGACCTTCAGATTGATGAAGCCGGGGCCGGCGACCTCGACACCCGCCAGCCGGGGGTCTCCCTCAAGCCGCGCCGCCGCCTTGGTGGCGAGTTCACGCGGATTGGCCTTCAGCGCCTTGGCGGCTGCGAGCGCGCCATTCGACTGGAAATCCGCCAGATCGGGCCGGTCCGACACGGTAACGCGCGCCAGCGACGCGTCCACGCCTTCGGCGGCGAAGGCGGCGGAGACCGCTTCGCCAAGGTCCGTCTTGAGATCGGTCATTGTTCCGACGAAGTCGCCGTTGCGGCCTGGGCGCCCGCGTTGATGCGGAAACGGCTGCCCGAGCGATTAAACTCCGCCATCTCCGGCGTGACCTCAAAGCCGACCAGAATTTCGAAGTTCGCGCCGGACGTCGTCGCTGCGGCTCGCGGAATGACAATGGTCTGGCCCTGCTCGACCGAGGTCGTGCGTTCCCCGTCAAAGTCGACAGGCAGGTCGAAGTATTCCTTGGCCAGCACCGCCTCGTTCCGCTCCGTAACGGCGATCCAGTAGCGGTAGGTACGGCGGTCGTCCGACGCCTGGGGTCCGCGGCCCAGGTTGAACAGAATATTGGTCTGGACGGTGATCGG
>JADCBH010000383.1 GCA_020253595.1 Brevundimonas sp. | reverse complement strand
TGCTCTTCCGATCTACCGGATGGGCGATCATCTCGCGGCCGGCCGCCAGGATCTCGCGCACCACGCCCGGAGGAGGCTCGCCCTCGCACAGCTCCATGGCGGTCTCGATCATCGACAGGGTGAAGCCCTTGATGCCGTAGCCATAGAGACGAAGGTTGCGCCGCTCGATCTCGGCCAGCCTGGCCTCGATCAGGTCATTGTCGTGCTCGCCCAGAAGGTCGAGGAACCGCGCCTGGGTCAGGCGGAAGATCGTTTCATTGTGCCAAAGGGTGTCGTCCGCATCGAGACCGACGGTGGTGATGGGCATGGCAGGCCTCCGTTCGAGGCGCGCCGCATCGTCGCGACCGCCCCCGTTCGTCATCCCCGGGCTTGACCCGAGGATCGGACGTTCCGCAAGGCCAATGCTGAGATTGTCGCGCGACGAAACCGCCATCGCCCGCGCGGCGCATCCGATCCTCGGGTCAAGCCCGAGGATGACGGCGAGAGGTTGGACAGATGACTGACACGTCAGCAGTGGTGATCGGCGCTTCGGGCGGTGTGGGCGCAGCCCTCGCCGACGCCCTAGAGGCCTCGGGTGACTATGGGGTGGTCCATCGCCTTGCCCGCTCGGCATCCTGGCCCGACCATCTGGACCTTGAGGATGAGGCGTCACTCACTGCCGCCGCAGAGCGTGTGCGCGCCGGGCCGCCGCCGACGCTGATCCTTATCGCCACAGGGGTCCTGCACAGCGGCCACGACCCCGAGCGAACCTATAAGGCCATGACCCCTGAGCACCTGCTGCGCGACTACCGGATCAACACGGTCGGCCCGGCGCTGGTGATGAAGCATTTCGCGCCTCTCATGCTCCGGGAGCAGCGCGCGGTCTTCGCCGCCCTGTCTGCACGGGTCGGCTCGATCAGCGACAATCGTCTGGGCGGCTGGCACAGCTATCGCGCGTCCAAGGCCGCCCTGAACATGCTGTTGCGCAATCTCGCCGTGGAACTGGGCAGGTCGCACCCGCAGGCGGTGGTGGCCGGCCTGCATCCGGGGACGGTCGACACCGGCCTGTCCCGGCCGTTCCAGAAGGGCGTGGCCGACGGCAAGCTGTTCGCGCCCGCCTATTCGGCCGAGCGGCTGCTGGCGGTGCTGGACGGCCTGACCCCGGCCGACAGTGGCGGCGTCTTTGCCTGGGACGGAGCGCGGATTCCCGCCTAGGTCCGCGTTGACCGAGGGGCGACGCCTCTGTAGCTACGCGGCCGTTTGTTCGCCGGGATTCGGTGTAAGGGACGGGCCCATGACCACTTCGCTTCTTCCCGGCTGCACCGGCGTCCTGGCTCTGGCCGACGGCACGATCTTTCAGGGGATCGGTGTCGGCGCGACCGGCTCGGCGCTGGGCGAGGTCGTCTTCAACACGGCCATGACCGGGTATCAGGAGATCCTGACCGACCCGTCGTACATGAGCCAGATCCTGGCCTTCACCTTCCCGCACGTCGGCAACACCGGCACCAATGTCGAGGATATCGAGCAGATGGGCGGGGGCTCTGACACCTCCGCGCGCGGGGCGGTGTTCCGCGACCTGCCGACCGACCCGGCCAACTGGCGCTCTGACGCCTCGCTCGACGCCTGGATGAAGCGGCGCGGCGTTGTCGGCCTGTCGGGCATCGACACCCGCGCCCTGACCCAGAGCATCCGCGACAAGGGCGCGCCGCACGCCGTCATCGCCCACAATCCCGAGGGCCGCTTCGACCTCGACGCCCTGGTCGCCGAAGCACGGGCGTGGACCGGGCTCGTGGGCCTCGATCTCGCCAAGCCGGCCTCGACGCTTCAGGCCTTCGACTGGAACGAGGCCCTGTGGGACTGGCCCGAGGGCTATCCCCGCGTCGATGCTTCGGCCAAGTCGGTCGTGGTCATCGACTATGGGGTCAAGCGCAACATCCTGCGCGCGCTGGCCTCGACCGGCGCGAAGATCACCGTGGTGCCGGCCACGACCTCGGCCGAGGACGTGCTGGCCCGCAACCCGGACGGCGTGGTGCTGTCCAATGGTCCGGGCGATCCGGCGGCGACGGGTGAATACGCCGTGCCGGAGATCCGCAAGCTGGTGGACAGCGGCAAGCCCATCTTCGGCATCTGCCTGGGTCACCAGATGCTGGCGCTGGCCTTGGGCGCGAAGACCGTGAAGATGGATCAGGGCCACCACGGCGCGAACCATCCGGTCAAGGATCTGACGACCGGCAAGGTCGAGATCGTCTCGATGAATCACGGCTTCACCGTTGACCGCGACAGCCTGCCCGACGCGGTCGAGGAAACGCACGTGTCCCTGTTCGACGGCACAAACTGCGGCATTCAGCTGAAGGACCGTCCGGTGTTCAGCGTCCAGCATCACCCCGAGGCGTCTCCGGGACCGACGGACAGCTTGTATCTGTTCGACCGTTTCCGCGCCTTGATGGAGGCCTGAGCGGCGGGTGAGAGTCCCGGTGTGGGCTGGAAGTGACTCTCACTTCTCTCATCTCCGTCCCGGGTGAGCGTTCAGCCGAGACCCCACCATAGGCGGTTGCTACGTCAGTCCCGGACGTAGCCGGAGCGTCGACCTCGGCGATGCCGTCATCGGCCTGTCGACTGCGGCGTGCTATCGTGGGTCCGCCATGACCCGCGTCCTCATTCTGATCCTGTCCGTTCTGATGCTCGGCGGCTGCGTCGGTGGGACGCGTTCGTCCTTCGCGCTCCAGGACCGCCAGGGGGCTCGCCCGATGGGACTGGTCTCGGACGAGCGTCATCCGATCCGTGTCTATCTGGATGACGAGCGCCGGATCGCCCTGTTCCGCCAGGCCTTTCGCGAAGGCGTACCTGTGGGCGAGGACGGCGTGGTCGACTTCCTGACCCTGTCCGGCGGAGGATCCAACGGGGCCTTCACTGCCGGCCTGATGCGGGGGTGGAGCGAGAGCGGGGCCCGGCCGGATTTCGAGGTGGTGACGGGCGTTTCGACCGGCGCGCTGGCGGCCCCCTTCGTCTTTCTGGGGTCTGACTGGGACGACGAGCTGGAGGAGGCCTACACCGGCGGCGCGGCCTCGACCCTTTTGCAATCCCAGGGGCTAGGCGTTCTGTTCGGCTCAGGCATCTACAAGGGCGAGCCTCTGCGCGCCCTGGTCGAACGCTACGTCGATGCCGCCATGCTGGAAGCGGTCGCCGCCGAGTACGCCCAGGGTCGCGTCCTTCTGGTCGCCACCACCGACATCGACAGCCAGCGTGGCGTCAGTTGGGACATGGGCGCGATCGCGTCGCTCGGCACGCCCGAGGCACTGGAGCTGTTCCGCACCGTGCTGGTGGCCTCGGCCAGCATTCCCGGAGCCTTTCCGCCGGTCCTGATCGCCTCGAACAACGGCGAACTGTCGTTTGAGGAAATGCATGTCGACGGGGGTGTGACCACGCCCTTCCTGGCGGTGCCTGAAACCCTGTGGTCCTACCGGGAGCCGTCGCGCATGCTGAGCCAGGCCCGGTTCCACGTCGTGATCAACGGACGGCTGGCCCCCGATTTCGCGGTCACGCGTGACAGTCTGGGAGGAGTCCTCGGGCGCAGCGTCGAGATCCTGTTGCGGTCGTCCCTGCTGACGACGCTCGAGGGCAACCGCGCCTTCGCCGAGCGCAACAGCCTGTTCTTCCGCTATGCCGCCCTGCCGGACGACACCGAGGCCTCGCCGCTGGACTTCAGCCCGGAGTCCATGCGGGCGGTGTTCGACATCGGCCGTGAGGGCAGTCGCTCCGGGACCATCTGGCGCTGAGGTCAGGGCAGGGGTGCGAACCGTTGCGCCCCGCGCAGCGCCGAGGCCTTCTTCACCGCGACCGGCGCGGCGTGCAGCCAGTAGTCGGCGTCTTCGGCACGGCCGCAGGCCTTGCGCTCCAGTCCGCGCAATCGGCGCTGGGCGGCGTTTTCGAGCAGGCGCGCGTGCAGCGCGCGCGGCGTCAGCTCAGGGACGGTGGGGGAACCGGGGACGGCGACGGCGTCGGGGCCTTGGGGCTCCACCGCCGGGCGGGCGATGGCGATGAACATGGAACCACTCATGGAGGGGGAGGAGCGGCGCTTCTGCGCCCGGGGCATGTGCGGAGTTAACCACAGCCTCCTGTGGATAGTTCCGGATACCGTCAGAATAATGTTTGGATGCAGACGGTTATGGCGGCCGCCCTGCCTTATTGGTTAATGAAAGGTTTAAGGTTCGAGGTTTCAGGTTCCAGGGTCTAGGACTGTCGTGTCATGGGTCGTTCAGCCGGTCCGGTCGGACGCCCCTGGAACCTAACCCCTAGCCCCTCGAACCAATCTTGCGCTTCGACGATCGCTTCCTGGAGGAACTGAAGGCCCGCCTTCGCCCGTCCGACGTCATCGGGCGGACGGTGAAGCTCAAGCGTCAGGGTCGCGAATGGGTGGGCTTGAGCCCCTTCACCAAGGAGAAGTCGCCGTCGTTCTTCGTCAATGACGACAAGGGCTTCTTCCACGATTTCAGCTCCGGCAAGCACGGCGACATCATCTCCTTCCTGCAGGAGACCGAGCGGCTGAGTTTTCCCGAAGCCGTCGAACGCCTGGCCGCCGAGGCCGGGATGCAGATGCCGGCCGAAGATCCCCAGGCCGCCGAGCGCGAGCAGAAGCGCCAGGGTCTCGCCGATTGGATGGACCTGGCCCAGAAGTGGTTCGCCGCCAATCTTCGCCGCTCGGTGGGCAAGGCGGCGCGCGACTATCTGGAACGGCGTGGCCTGCCCGAGGACCAGTGGGAGCGGTTCGGCCTCGGCTACGCGCCCAACGATCGCGAGGGGCTGAAGACCGCGCTGGTCCAGCGCGGGGCCAAGCCGGGAGAACTGGTCGAGGCGGGCCTGCTCATCGCGCCCGAGGGTGGGGGCCAGCCTTATGACCGTTTCCGCGACCGGCTGATGTTCCCGATCCTGGACGCGCGCGGGCGGCTGGTCAGCTTCGGCGGCCGCGCCATGAACCCCGACGACCGGGCCAAGTATCTGAACGGCCCCGAAAGCCCGCTGTTTCACAAGGGCGCGACCCTCTATGGCCTGCCCGAGGCCCGCCGCATCCTGGGCGCGGCGTCCAAGTCGACCGAAAGCGTGATCGTGGTCGAAGGCTATATGGACGTCATCGCCTGCCAGAGGGCGGGCCTGCCCGCCGTGGCCCCCATGGGCACCGCCCTGACCGAGGAGCAGATGGCCTTGCTGTGGCGCGTGTCACCCGAGCCGGTGCTGTGCTTCGACGGCGACGGGGCCGGACAGCGCGCCGCGTTCCGGGCCATCGAACGGGCGCTGCCCCTGCTCAAGCCCGGAAAATCCTTCCGCTTCGCCTTGCTGGAGGGAGGGCAGGACCCTGACGACATCCTCCGCGAGAAGGGCGCGCCGGCGTTGCGTCAGGCTCTGGCTGAGACCCGGCCCTTCGCCGAAGTGTTGTTCCGCCGCGAGGTCGAGGTCGAACCGCTCGATACGCCAGAGCGGCGCGCGGGTCTGAAAGGCCGACTGCGCAACGCGGCGGGGGCCATTCAGGACAAGGATCTGGCCGAACAGTATCGGCGCGATCTGTTCGAACGTTTCGACGGGCTCTTCCCCGGTCGGCCGGCCCAGGCTCCGCGCGGCCAGACGGTCGGCGGCCGTTGGCGACCCGGCCCCCCGCCCAAGCTGGGTCAGACCGCCGAGGGCGCCCAGGCCATGCAGGCGCTGAACCGTGCCATCGAACCGATGGCGGCCGCGCTCGCCCATGGTGCCATCGAGGACCCGGAGCGGATGGACGACCATCTGGAGGCCATCTCCAGCCACGGGTTCGGCGACCCGTCCCTGGATGGCCTGGCGCAGGAGCTCGTGCGACTTCGGTTCTCGGGCCAGACGCTTGACAGCGCGGGCCTGCGTCGCCATCTCGCCGGTTCCGGACACGATGCTCTCGTGCGCGAGGTCGAGAAGGCGGCGGCAAAGTCCGGCGCGCCTTTCCTGGCCGCAAATGCGCCCCTCGCCGAGGCACGGACCCGGTGGTCGCAAGGCTTCGCGGCCCTGACCCGTCTCGCGGGTCTGGACGCGGCGCTGGCGTCAGCGAAGTCGGGGGCGGATCACGCCTTCGACGCCTCGGCCTTCAGTCGTCTGAAGGCCGAGCGAGATGCGTTGCGACGAGCCATCAAGACCGGGGCGATTTGGGACGACGCGGCGGCTTCGTGACGAAGCGACGCGCTTTCCGTCTCATTTCGGCACGAATGTTGCAATTTTGCCGAGGGTGGAACGAACCCCGGACGGAGACGATAGGCCTATATGAGCGCCCAGACCGAGACGCAGGAACCCGAAGTCCAGTCCGATGGACCCCTGCTCGACCTGACCGACGCCGGGGTCAAGAAATTCATCAAGCAGGCCAAGGCCCGTGGCTATGTGACGATGGAGGAGCTGAACAAGGTCCTGCCGTCCGAAGAGGTCACGCCCGACGCCATTGAAGACACCCTGGCGATGCTGTCCGAGATGGGCGTCAACGTCGTCGAGGCCGAGGAAGACGCCGCGGAAGGCCAGGGGGGCGAGGTCGCCGAGCGCGCCGAGACCCAGGTCTCCGACGAGAACGCCAAGCCGACCTATGACCGCACCGACGACCCGGTGCGGATGTACCTGCGTGAGATGGGCTCGGTCGAACTGCTGAGCCGCGAAGGCGAGATCGCCATCGCCAAGCGCATCGAGGCGGGCCGCGACGCCATGATCTCGGGTCTGTGCGAGAGCGCCTTGACCTTCGAGGCCATCATGGTGTGGCGCGACGAATTGGCCAACAACCGCATCCTGCTGCGCGAGGTCATCGACCTGGACGCCACCTACGGCGTCATCAATCCCTCGTCCCTGCCCCACAACCAGCCCCAGCCCCCGATCCCAGGCCAACCGGTCCCTCCGCGTGAGGAAACCGAAGACGGCATGGAAGGCGGGGGCGAAAAACCCGAGGGCGACGAGGAAGACGAGGACTTCGACGACGGCGGCGGCATGTCCATCTCGGCCCTCGAAGCCGAGCTCCGCGACGGTGTCATGGAGACGCTGGACGCCATCGCCTCCGACTTCGACGCCTTCCGCAAGCTTCAGGAAAAGCTGGTCGACAGCCGCCTGAAGGGCGAGGACCTGTCGGCCAAGGACCGCAAGACCCACGACACCCTGTCCCAGGCCATCTCGGGCCGTCTGAAGACGCTGAAGCTCAACAACAACCGCATCGAGGCCCTGGTTGAGCAGCTTTATGCCATCAACAAGCGGCTGATCGGTCTGGAAGGCCGGCTGCTGCGCATGGCCGACAGCTACGGCATCTCGCGCCCCGAGTTCCTCAAGGCCTACTTCGGTGCCGAGCTGGATCCCAACTGGGCCGAGCGCGTCAAGGACATGGGCGTCCGCTGGACCAAGTTCTCGGATGATCAGGCCGCCCAGATCGCCCAGATCCGCGCCGACGTCGCCGCCGTGGCCACCGAGGCCGGCCTGCCGATCGACGACTACCGGCGCATCGTCCAGACGGTGCAGAAGGGCGAGCGCGAGGCCCGTCAGGCCAAGAAGGAAATGGTCGAGGCCAACCTGCGCCTCGTGATCTCCATCGCCAAGAAATACACCAACCGCGGCCTGCAGTTCCTGGACCTGATCCAGGAGGGCAACATCGGCCTGATGAAGGCGGTCGACAAGTTCGAGTACCGCCGCGGCTACAAGTTCTCGACCTACGCCACCTGGTGGATCCGTCAGGCCATCACCCGCTCCATCGCGGATCAGGCGCGCACCATCCGCATCCCGGTCCACATGATCGAGACGATCAACAAGATCGTCCGGACGTCACGTCAGATGCTGCACGAGATCGGGCGCGAGCCGACCCCGGAAGAACTAGCCGAGAAGCTGGCCATGCCGCTGGAGAAGGTGCGCAAGGTCCTGAAGATCGCCAAGGAGCCGATCAGCCTCGAGACGCCCATCGGCGACGAGGAGGATTCGCACCTGGGCGACTTCATCGAGGACAAGAACGCCATCCTGCCCATCGATGCGGCCATCCAGTCGAACCTGCGCGAGACCACCACCCGCGTGCTGGCGTCGCTGACGCCGCGCGAGGAACGCGTCCTGCGCATGCGCTTCGGCATCGGCATGAACACCGA
>JADCBH010000382.1 GCA_020253595.1 Brevundimonas sp. | reverse complement strand
GATGAGCGAGCTCTCAGAAAGCCTCCCCCGTTGGGGGAGGGGGACCGCGAAGCGGTGGATGGGGCCGGTCGCGCATGACGGAGCTCGAACCGGGCCCCCTCCGTCTCCTCCGCTGCGCTCCAGAGCCACCTCCCCCAACAGGGGAGGATTTTGATGACCCGCCCGCTGGCCATCTTCGACATCGACGGCACGCTGGTCGACAGCCGCGAGTCGATCTTTCTGGCGGCGACCGAGGCCGCGCTTGCGCTTGGCTTGCCGGAACCCGAATACGACCGGGTTCGCAAGATCGTCGGCCTGAGCCTGCCCGAGGCGATGCGGACCCTGGAACCGCAGCTGACCGCGCCGGAGCTCGACCGCTTCGTCGAGGCCTTTCGCCAGTGCTTCCACCGCCTCTACGCCGAAGGGCATGAGGAGCCGCTGTATCCAGGGGCGACCGACCTGCTGCGACGTCTGCACCGGGACGGCTGGCGGCTGTCGCTGGCGACCGGGCAGAACCGCAAGGGGGTTGCGCGCAACCTGACCCGGCAGGGCTGGGCGGAGCTGTTTGTGTCCTCGCACTGCGCCGACGACGGGCCCGGAAAGCCGCATCCGGCGATGCTGCAGGCCGCCCTGTCCGCCGCCGCCTGCGATCCCGTCGCCGCGATCATGATCGGCGACACGACCCATGACATCGTCATGGCTTTGAATGCCGGCGTCCGGCCCCAGGGCGTCGCCTGGGGTTTCCATACGCCGGAGGAGCAGATCGCGGCCGGGGCCCCACACGTGGCCGAGACCTTTACGGATCTGGAAGCCGCGCTGGACCGTTTCGCGGCGAGAGCCTTCGCATGAGCCACATCCCCAACCTGGATCCCAACATCGCCGCCCGGAAGGGTTTTCGCGAATCCGAGGAGCGGCTGAAGCGCTTCTGGACTGACGTCTCGGTCGAGCCCCGCGACGGCCCTCACGTCGTCCTGCTGGACGGACGGCCGCCCAAGACCCCGGCCGGCAGTCCCTTTGCCTTGCCGACGGAACCGCTCGCGCGGCTGGTCGCGGACGAATGGGCGGCGCAGGGGGAGTTCATCGAGCCCGCGACCATGTTCGCCACGCGGCTGGCCGCCACGGCCATAGACCGGGTGTCCCAGGCCCGCGAGGCCGTGGCCGAAGAGATCGCCGCCTATGCGGGCTCGGACCTGCTTTGTTATCTCGCCGAGGATCCGACCTCACTGGTCGAGCGACAGGCGCTGGAGTGGACGCCCTGGCGCGACTGGGCGGCCCGGGAGCTGGGCGTGACGCTGGAGCCGGTCGAGGGGATCATCCATCGACCCCAGTCGCCGGAGGCCGTCGCCCGGGTGAGGGACCTGGCGCTGTCTCTCGACCCTTTCTCGCTGTCGAGCCTGGCCATGGCGGTTCCGCTTCTGGGCAGCGCCGTGCTGGGCTTCGCGCTCCAGCGCGGGGCGCTGAGCGGCGAGGCGGCGTTCGAGCTTTCGCGTCTGGACGAGGCCTTTCAGGAAGGCCGCTGGGGCGTGGACGCCGAGGCGGCTGAACGGACCGCCGCGCGTTGCGCCGAGGCCCAGCTGCTGGAGCGCTGGTTCCGGGCGCTTTAGGCCCCCCTGATCGAAGGCGGGTGCGGCTTCCCGAGCGCCGCAATCCCCCCTAAACCGACGCCATGCCGAAGCTGTCCTCTGCCGTCGATCCGAACAGCGCCGCGTTCAAGGCGCTGCACGCCCACAACAGTGCCCTCGTCGCCGAGCTGCGCGAGAAGGTGGCCAAGGCCGCGCGGGGTGGATCGGATGCCAGCCGGGATCGCCACGTCGCCCGCGGCAAGCTTCTCCCGCGCGACCGGGTCGAGCGCCTGCTGGATCCCGGTTCGCCCTTCCTGGAGATCGGCCAGCTCGCCGCCAACGGCATGTACGGCGACGAAGCTCCAGGCGCGGGCATGATCTGCGGCATCGGCCGGGTCTCGGGCCGCGAGGTCATGATCGTCGCCAACGACCCGACGGTGAAGGGCGGCGCCTACTTCCCCATGACGGTGAAGAAGCACCTGCGCGCCCAGGAGATCGCCGAGCAGAACAACCTGCCCTGCGTCTATCTGGTCGATTCCGGCGGAGCGAACCTGCCGCACCAGGCCGAGGTCTTCCCCGACCGCGACCATTTCGGCCGCATCTTCTTCAACCAGGCGCGGATGAGCGCCCGGAACATCCCCCAGATCGCCTGCGTCATGGGCAGCTGCACCGCCGGCGGTGCCTATGTGCCGGCCATGTCGGACGAGACGGTGATCGTCAGGAACCAAGGCACCATCTTCCTGGCCGGCCCACCGCTGGTGAAGGCCGCGACCGGCGAGGTCATCTCGGCCGAGGACCTTGGCGGGGCCGAGACCCATGGCCGCAAGTCCGGCGTCGTCGACTACGTCGCCGAAAACGACGAGCATGCGCTGGAGATCGTCCGCGACATCGTCGGCCATCTGAACAGCGTCAAATCGGTCGAGCTGGACGTGCGGGAACCGCGCGAGCCCGCGCTCCCGGCCGAGGACCTGTATGGCATCATCCCCGACGACGTCCGCGCCCCCTACGACGTGCGCGAGGTCATCGCCCGCATCGTGGACGGCTCCGACTTCGAGGAGTTCAAGCCGCTCTATGGCTCCAGCCTCGTCTGCGGTTTCGCCCGCATCTGGGGCTATCCGGTCGCCGTCCTGGCCAACAATGGCGTGCTGTTCTCCCAGAGTGCGCTGAAGGGGGCCCACTTCATCGAACTGGCCTGCAAGCGGAAGATCCCGCTGGTGTTCCTGCAGAACATCAGTGGATTCATGGTCGGCGGGAAGTATGAGGCGGGCGGCATCGCCAAGGACGGGGCCAAACTGGTCACAGCCGTCGCCTCGGCCAATGTGCCCAAGTTTACCGTCCTGATCGGAGGCAGTTTCGGGGCGGGCAACTACGGCATGTGCGGCCGGGCCTACAGCCCCCGCTTCCTGTTCACCTGGCCCAACAGCCGGATCAGCGTGATGGGCGGGGAGCAAGCCGCCGCCGTTCTGGCCACTGTCCACCGCGACGCCGACAAGTGGACGCCCGAGGAGGCCGAGGCCTTCAAGGCCCCTGTCCGTCAAAAGTACGAGGACGAGGGCAACCCCTACCACGCCACTGCCCGCCTGTGGGACGACGGCGTCATCGACCCGGCCCAGACGCGCGATGTTCTGGGGCTGGCGATCTCGGCGAGCTTGAATGCGCCCATAGCCGACACGACCTTTGGCGTGTTCAGGATG
>JADCBH010000381.1 GCA_020253595.1 Brevundimonas sp. | reverse complement strand
TTTAGTGAGATTGAGCAACTTCAGCGGCCCCAACGAATGAAGGAGCTCCCGGCAATGTGGCACAGTAGACATCAGTCCTAGGGTAGCGGCCTGGCCATTTGCACCAAACCTGCGCCACACCCCGGTAAGTGGCGTAAGCTTTAAACGTGGAGCAACCGCCGCTGGCTGGATTTCCGGAAAGTGCAAGGAAGGTCGCGCTCGAGCGTTTCCAACTGCTCCGGCCGCATCTGGAAGAAAAGCGATCCTTGCGAGTGGTTGCTGCGGAGGCGGATATCCCCTTTCGAACCGCGCAACGTTGGGTTGCGCAATATCAACGATTTGGCCTGGCCGCTCTCGTTCGCAAGAAGCGTGCCGATAGTAGAGGACGACGGGGTATTTCCGAGGCCATACGCAAGGCAATCGAAGGACTTGCCTTACAAACACCTCCGCTTCCCATCACGGCTCTATACCGGCAGGTCCAACGATTGGCCGAGAAGCTCGGAGAAAACCCGCCGAGCTATTGGCTGGTTTATCGGATTGTCCGTGAGTTGCCTGCCGATCTCGTGATGCTCGCCCACAAGGGGACCAAATCCTACAGCGATACTTTCGAACTGATTCATCGCCGGGAAGCTGCTGGACCCAATGCAATCTGGCAGGCCGATCACACGCCGCTGGATATTCTTCTTATCCGGCCAGATGGTGAATTCGCCAAACCCTGGCTCACGGTTGTCATCGACGACTATAGCCGCGCTATTGCTGGATACTTCCTATCTTTTGAAGACCCGTCTGCTCTGCATAGCTCCTTGGCTTTGCGCCAAGCGATCTGGCGGAAGGAAGATCCGCGCTGGATTGTCTGTGGCGTCCCCGACATCCTCACAATTTTGGACCGGGTAGGCCTACCTTCAGAGGCACTATCCTATCTGCATAATGGCCGGAGCGAGCGCTTAACTGATTTCGGCGGTACTGCAAGTGACAGTCTTTGGCGCTAGTCGAACCGCGCCAGCTTCACCGGCGTTCAGCTAGAAAGCGAATGTTTCCGCTTGTTTGTGCACATCACCTTTATGGTCTTGGGTGTCACGTTGCAAATTGTCTGGCGTAACGATTTGCAAATGATGCGCACTTCGCGCGCTGAGAGCATGGTCATTTCCACAAAGAGTTGAAGACTCTTCTACAGTCCGATCCCCTCGGCGGCATTGTCGCGAAAGAGGTTGGCATCGCGGATGTAGCGGCGGAGGGTGGCGGTGGATTTGTGGCCGGTCTGGTTCATGATGGCGCGTTCGGACTTGCCGGCAATGGCGGCCGAAGTGGCGAGGCCCGCGCGAAGACTGTGGCCAGCAAACTCGGTGGGATCGAGACCAGCGGCGGCAGCGTACCGCTTGACGACCAGCGCCACGGCTTCGCCGGAGAGCCGGTGCGGCAGAAGGTGGCCATGGCGGTTGACGCGAACAAAGAGCGGGCCTCCGGCAATGCCGGCGGCTTCGCGCCAGCGGGCGAGAGCCTGGACGGGGCAGGTGGCTGCTTCCCTGCCCCGCGGGATGGCGACTGAGCGCCCGGCGGCTTCCTGGTCCACTTTACTGCGCCGGAGCGTGAGCACTAGGCCATCCCCGGTTTCGAGCACATCCTCCCCATGCAGAGAAACGAGTTCGGAGCGGCGGAAGGCGCCGGAGAAGCCGAGCAGCAGCAGCGCCCGGTCGCGCAGGCCGAGCAAATTGCCGGGCAGGGTGGCGAGCAGCGCCTGCAGCTCGGGCACCAGCAGCGGCCGCTTGGCCGTGGGCGCCGTGCCGCGGCTGCGGCGAATACCGGCCATTAACCCGCGTACGCCCGCCTCTTCGGTGGGCGAAGGAAGCGCGGCCGTGCGGTGGACCTGGCTGATCGCCGACAGACGGCGGGTGAGGGTCGAGACCTTGTGGGTAGCGGCCAGCGCCGTCAGGTAGAGCGCCACCGTCGCCGGCGCCGCCGGACAGGCCGGCACGTGGCGCCCGGCGCACCAGCGCTCGAAATCCTTCCAATCCGAGCCATAGGCGCGGCGGGTGTTTTCGGCGCGGGCTTGGCGCAGATACGCTTCGGCCTGGTCGACGAGCGCGGCCAGCCCGGCTACATCCTTATGTGGAGCCGCCGCGGGGAGCGCGAGGATTTCCGTTTCGGCCTCGAGCGCGCGGCGGGCGGCGGTGCCGGAAGAATCGCCCATCGGCTACTTCCCTTCCCCGGCGGCGGCCAAAGGAAACTCGTCGCCGGCGGCAACGAGGGTGAGTACGTCGCCCGCGGGCGCGTCGAACAGAAAAAGATCTTCGCCCAAGGTCTCGGCCAATTGCACGGCCTGGTAGAAAGAGCGGGTGCTGGCCAGGTGTTCCAACTGCTGGCCACCGCCTAGGCGCCAAAGCGAGACCCGTTCGCGGGTGAGATCGATGCCTTTTTCCGCCGCCAGCCGGCGGAGGGCGGTTTTGGTCTGCAGGAGGAAGGCGCGGTCGAGGGCGTGTTCGCAGACAAGGGGGGATGGTGCGGCGGTGATCCAGGAGCGGGCGAGGGGGGACATGGCGAGGGGGATTGGGACCCAGTGTAGCAGGCGGCGGGCCGCCTGAGTCGCGATACGCTTCCATTATCACGACCTAGAAACCGCGCCGTTTCCTTCCTACTGACAGAACCGTGCCACTTCGTCTACACTCCCGCCAAGGACCTTTTTTCCGCTCCGGCGGCGGTCTCCCCTCCTTCTCCTCATGGCTCGCGCTCCTAATTGGTATGACCAGCTCGACTCCATCCTCGCTACCCTCGGCGCCGCCGAGGATCTAGATTGGCTCGGCCGCGCCGAGGTGGGGGCGCTGTTCGGGACCAGCGAGCGCGACAGCATCCGGCTCTTGCACAAGTTCGGGGCCATCGTCCGCAATGACGCCCTTTCCCTCCCCCGCGAGGCCCTGCTTGTCCAGCTGGAAGCGGTGGCCGCCGGCAGCGCCTATGCCGCCTATCGCCGTCAGCGGGAAGGCGTCGCCCAACACTTGGCCCAAGCCCGGACGGAGACCGCCGCCCGGCAGTTTCGGGCCCGCGCGGCCTTTCCCGAGGTGCCGCGGCCTAGGTTGGACGCTTTGCCCTCGTCCCTCACCTGGCGGCGGGCGGTTGGGCAAGGCCCGGGGCGGTTCGAGATCCTCTACGAAGACGGTGCGGATCTGATGGCCCAACTGGCCGAGTTTCTGCACGCCGCTGGGGCCAACCGCGAGGAGTTTTTCGAGGGTACGGAGCCGGAGCTGTGAGCGCCGCTTGCCTGCCCCAGGAACCCTTCGACGGCCCGCTCGATCTCCTCCTCGACGAGGTCCGGCGCCAGAAGATCGCGATCGAAGAGGTGGCGCTCGCCCCGCTCGTCGCCCGCTATCTCGACTACATGGAAGCGGCGGCTGCTCAGCAGCGGCCGCTCGACATCGACTGGATCCTGCTGGCGGCGACGCTGATTCACTGGAAGTCGCGCTCCCTGCTCCTCCCACCGGCCGGCGCGCCCACCGCCGTCGCCGCCGATCCGGTCCGCGAAGAGATCGTCAGCCTGCTCCTCGCCCATCGCCAACAGGCCGCCGAGGATCTCAACCAGCGCCTTTCTGAGGAAGCTGGCCGACTCTCCCGCGGCGGCGATCCAGCGTTTCAGGAGGAAGCGGAGTCCGAAGAGGAACTCGATCCGCCGTTCGTCAGCGTCTCGGACCTCACCCAACAAGCCCGCGATCTCGCCCGCTGGGCCTCCCAATACAGCCGCGAACGGCGGCTATGGCGCCAAAGCTTCCCGCCCGAAGAAGAGGTCATCACCGTCGCCGAGATGACCGGATACTTGCGAGCGCAGTTTACCGCAGGCGTTGCCGAACTCGATGCGACGCGCTTGCTCGCCGAGCAACCATCCCCTCTCCGCCGCGTCTCCCTGTTCCTCGCCGTCCTCGATATGGCCCGCAACCAGCAGCTCCGTATTCTGCAAACAGAGGCGTTCGCCGACATTCTTCTGGCTCCGCAGTGCCCATTCCCGTCCGACTAACTCGCCGCCAGCCCTAATCAGGCGCGACAGACTCGGCGCTTTGAAGGTCTTGCTACCACTATCCTTGTCTAGCGCGCGGTATCCCGGATACGGCGCTTTTCGCTCTTAGCGCGATTATCATTGTTCGCCGGCATTGAGCCATCTTGACTTCATGTATCCTTATATCCTTCTAGCTAAATCTCGGAGTAGCAAAGTATACTTGTAGGTGTCTTATGAAAACTATCGCTCTCGTCGCCCAGAAAGGCGGAACCGGAAAAACCACTCTTGCTTTGTCGCTCGCCGTAGCAGCACAGCAGGCTGGTTTGATTGCTGTCATTATTGATCTCGACCCGCAGGCGACCGCCTGCAATTGGGGCGACCGGCGCAAAATGGATTCCCCCGTCATTGTCGATGCGCAGCCAGCCCGGCTTCAAAAGGCGCTTGAAAAAGCCGCAGAGAGCGGCGTTGACCTTGCCATTATCGACACCCCTGCCAGGTCCGAGCAATCCGCGTTAGCGGCAGCCAAGCTGGCCGATCTGGTCATTATTCCTTGCCGACCGCAGATTTATGACATGGAAACGATCCCCAATAGCCGCGAGATCATCTCCCTTGCAGGAGGAAAGCCGGCTCTTGTCGTATTGAACGCGGTCCCGCCGCGCCAAACCAGACAACAGGAAGCGCTAGAAGCCATCCAGGGTATGGGAATGCCCGTCAGCCCATTCATGCTGGGCAGTCGAACCGCGTTTGGCGACTCAGCCGCCATGGGCCGGAGTGTTCTCGAGTACGATCCATCCGGCAAAGCAGCCGAAGAAGTGCGAGAAGTATAAAAGTATATAATCAGCATTATAGACAAGTCTCAAATAGGAGAAGTAGCAAATGACTCAAAAGCAAAAGCCCGATCTCGCCGCCGCGTTGGCTGAAATCGGCGGTAGCACCCGCCGCGCGACCGCCGCGCCTTTCCGCACAGGCAGCCCTGCCACTCTCCGCAAGGGTGAAGAAGCTGCGCCGAAGAATGGCGGGGACGAGACCAAAGAGGTCTATCAACAACCAAGCCGGGTGGATACCGCGCCGATCACGGCCCATTTTCCTAGACAGGTCCGTGATCAGCTAAAAATTCTCGCCATTGAGCAGGGCAGTACACTGCACAATCTTGTGGCCGAAGCCTATAACGACCTGTTCGCCAAATATGGCAAGCCTGAAATCGCTCCGCACCAATCGATGACAGTAGGAAAGTAGCAAAGTATACTTATATAGAATAAGAGAAAGGAATCTAATGCGTTCCAAGAGAGACAGGAAGGAAGGCAAGGAATCGTCAGGTGGATTGGTGTCCGTTGGCGATATGTTGCCAGGCCTGGAGGTGTTGGCCGAGCAAAAGTCGCTTCTCCCAAAGAAGCCAAAGCTCGTCCTTAGCGGCAACGAAATCACCGCGCAAGGACGACACCACTACACCCGGCTGCAGCAGGTTACGGAGCTGGTTAGGCTAGGCGAGGGCGGAAGTCAGGACATGGGCTTCATGGCTCGGATGCTGACGCTCTGTTCGTTGCCGCGCACCGATCCGGGCGACCGGATGCAGTACAAACGCCAGAACGGCCCTTACAAACTCATCATGATCGCAGGCGGCGACAATAAGCTTCCCTACGGCAACCTTCCTAGACTACTGCTCGCATGGCTCTGTACGGAGGCCGTCCGCACGCAAGAGAAGAAACTGGTCCTCGGGCAGTCTCTTTCTGCCTTCATGCAGCAACTCGGCATCAAGGGCGATTCCGGCGGGAGCAGGGGCGACCGCACGCGCCTCAAGAACCAGATCGACCGGCTGTTCAACTGTCACATCGACATGATCTACGAGACGCGGGAAGGCAAGGCCTCCACAGGGGGCCGGATTGCCCCCAAGACAATGCTCTGGTGGGATTACAAGCAGCCGGATCAGGACACGCTCTGGACAAGCTGGGTCGAGATTGGCGACGAGCTTTTCCAGGAAATCATCTCACATCCCATGCCGATTGATATGGGTATCCTAAAGACGCTGCGCCGGTCTTCTCTGGGCCTTGATCTCTACATGTGGCTTTCCTACAAAACCTTCACGCTCTACAGCCAGGGAAAGAAGCCTGAGCGGCTTTCATGGGACCAACTCTACCGCCAGTTTGGGTCCGACCCAGCACAGGCGGGTGACAAGCGCACCGTCCAGAACTTCCGCATGGACGCGTTACGCGAGCTCGCTAAGCTCAGGCTGTGCTGGCCGACGCTAGATGTGCGCTCCGTCTCCGGCGCTTTGGAAGTGCGTCCATGCCAGCCTTCCATCTTACCCAAGGCTCTGAAGGGCTGACGCATTGGACGAGATGCTGTGGATAACTCCTGTGGATAATGCAGGTTTTCCACGCTGAAACACCATACCTCACGCAAATAGCCCGCTGAAACACCATACCCACGTTGATTTATAAGGGTTTAGCACCCGCTGAAACACCATACTGCCAAACAGGCGAACCGCTGAAACACCATACCTCAGGCCCGCTGAAACACCATACCTATACAAATAGTAAAGAATCAAGTAGAACAAGTAGTCAGCCGACGCGTTCTGTGGAAAGCGGTGCCCGTTGCCCCCCAGCCGCTTGGCACGACGACGATTCCTTGTATACGTACCTTTCACTCTCCAGAACGAACAAAAACTTTTCTTATAAATATAGAAAGTCTTGGACCACGCTTTCTACTCGTGCAGAGCACCCAAACGAGCTTCCAGACCCGCCAAAAGCTCTTCCCATGAACGCTCCGGCAACTCCATCCCATTCCGAAGCAGAAACTGTTCCCAATACCGGCGCTTCTCTTTCATAAACTCCGGGGAGAACAGGACCGCTCCTTGAACTGGCAACGCAGTCTGCCGTCGCGCAAACGTGTTCCGGATCGCTGTCCGCAAAATCTCGTTATCCAAACTGAACCGGCTTAACAAAAAATCCAGGTCGTAGAAGTCTTTCATCCGGCTGTTAGCCATCCCCAATTGCACCATCGCCTCGAACTTCTCCGCTATCACTGTATACACCGGATACGCTTTCAACCGCGGCTTATCCAATCCCTCAAGTACTACCGGAACTTCGGCCCACTCCGCCGCCGGGGTCACTGCATCTCCGAATCCAATGTCGATCTGCAGCGATATCCGCGCCCCGTGTAGTTCAGCCCGCAACGTCACACGTTGCCCACCATACCTCCGCTCCTCACGGATTGGCGCGACCGTCACTGAGTCCGCGTCGTAGACAAGCCCATCGGCTTCTTCCACCGCACACAGGCTCCGAAATACATCCCGCAGTTGTTCGGCACCCTCGCTCCTTAGTGCCAGTAAATCCACATCACGCGTCGGACGGTGTGGCTGGTTTTGGTTCCAGAGCAAAAACAACGTCGCGCCCTTCAGCAGGAACCGCTCCGCGTACACTGATCGGCCCAATCGGTACAACAGCCGTTCATTGGCATATCGCAGCAGCACCAGATCAAAGTTCTCTCGATGCGCCTGCGCATGGTTCAGGAGCCGCTGCCGGATCGAATGCGCCGTGGTCGATCCTTTCACGAGACCGTCGCTTCCAGGTACGGCTCCATGATTCTTTCTACCCGACAGATCTTTGCGGCGGCCAGCAGTTCCTGGACAGTTGATTTCCGTTGCCGCCACGTATCCCGTAGGGCTTCCAGCGCCAAGTCCGTCCCATACCGGTTCCGGAATTTGAACAGGTCGGCCACCGTCTTCGCCGGCGAGTACACCTTCACTACACTCCCCTCTACGCGATGCTCTTCCACACCGTGCTTGTAAGGTGCGTCGGAAACGTGAAAGTACTCCACATCCAGAAACGAAATGTTCGGTTCGAATGCCGGCCGGGGAAGGGCAATCTGCATTCGATGGTTCACCTGCGTCGTCAGCTCGTGGAACACCAGCGCCGAGATCAGGCAGAACACGCCCTGCGGAACTAGCCGCGCTACCTGAACGTAGGAGTGCTTCTCCGTGATCGCTTCTGTCGCACTGGTGATCGAATACAGGTCCCGGCTCAGGCGTTTCAGATGGCCCTCTTCCATCGCACTTTGCAGAGACCGTGCATTGTAACCCTGCGCGAAGAGATCGCGGCGGCGCGCAACCGTAGACATGTTTCGAGGCATCGTATCTATACCTATACAGATCATAGCAAGTGTATATGCATAAGCCAGGCTACTTGCGTGTGGGAACTGGCGGCTTGACTGGCGCCGTTTGGCTCGGCGGGTCAGCTGATGGAGGTATACGTTTCGTAGCCCACCACAGGGTCACGCTGATTCCGGCTAGGAAACTGAAAATCAGAGAGGCGACCATCCACAGCCAATTCACCCGCTTCGCATTCTCCAGTAGCTCTCGAAGCTTCGTATAGGCTGGACCAATCTGCTCCTTCCAATCTCTGGTGAATTCCGTTTGCCACTCCCGGATCCAAGTCTCTCTGAACTTCTCCCGCACTGCGAACTCAGTGGAGTGCTTCACTTCGGCCGTCAGCACCGTACGATGCATTTCGAGAATTCGCTTCAGTTCCGCTTGCATCTGCTTCTCGGAGACCTGGATCACTTCCACCTTCTTCGCCACCAAAGCCCGATCGGTTTCCCGGAGAACGTGGTCCCGTAATTCCCCCATCTGCCGCAAGAACTCTTCTTGATGACCGCGAAACTGTTCGGCCAGCGCGATCCGTTCCCGCTTGAACGCCATCAACTGCACCAGCAAGGGGTCGTGGTAGCTCAATCCCATTTCGTCCTTGTCGGCCATCAGTTCCTTGGTCTCGGCCGCAGTCGGTTGGCGGCCAAGGATCTTGGCAAACCGTTCCTGGAGCTGGGCGAAGTCTGCGGGAGTTGTCGCCATAGTCACAATCCGATCTGCTGAAATACATCGGCGCACGCACTCCGCCAGCGGTGGACTTCCGAACGGCTACCGAGCGGCATCGCATCGCCGGCTGCTTTGGCCAGGGTGAGACGGTGCGTGTAGAGTTGATCGGTAATCCGGTCCGCCAGCTCGGGGAAGGTGACACTTTTGCCTCCGGCGGCTTCGATCTCCTTCCGGATCTCGCTGCCGTTGTAGAGTTCAAACTTCCGCTCGTCGCCAAAGTAGGCATTGCGAAGAACGTGGATCTTGACGCCCGGAGCCATTTCGCGGAACTCGGCCAGCAGTTCGAGGCTGTCGCGTTGGCGGTTGATCATCCAGAGGCAGGTGGCTGGACGTTTCATCTCACGCAGAGCAGTGAGCAGCGTGGCGCCAAACTGCTCCCAATGGCCGTTGGTCTGGGCGGCGAGATTGCAGACAACAGCGGCTTTCCGTTGGCCATCCAGTTCGTTGACCATGTCGATCCAGCCTTCGCGTTCGGAGATCTGAGGCAGGAAGTGAGGAACGGTTTCGCCATAGGCTTTGGCGACATCGGGATTGGAGGTGTCGGTCTCGATGAGGAAGACCGGTTTCTTAGAGTCGTTGGTAAGCCAGTAATCGAGGAGGGCCATGGAGGCCAGGGACTTGCCGACGCCTCCTTTATTGCCACCGATGAAGACGAGCGGGAGAGACATGCGGAAACTCCTTTTTCCGGGAAATAGGGTGTCAGATCTTGGCGCGGTCGGGTTTGAGGGAGAAGGTAGAGCCGCGTTTTGGTTTGGGCTCTATATCCAGAGACCGGTTTTTTTCAGAAAGTGTGGCAGGGGGAACGTCAGAAAGTGAGGAGGGCAGGGAAGTCGGCGACGGGGCAGCGGCCGTCTTGCGGGGAGAAGGGGCCTTTCGGACATCGGTACGAGGTGCGTTTTTTCCCCGTTTCCGTCGGGGTTGGGAAGCGTAGTTGCGGAGCGTGGAGTCGGCGACGGGGATGCCTGCGGAGTTGAGGTGTTGAGCGATTTGGTTGAGGGAGTAGCCTTGCTCACGGAGGTTGGTGATTTCTGATTTGAGCTGGTCAACAGCCTGACGGATGGTGTGAGAGGTAGGGACAGGCGGGGGGAGGTTGGCGAGGTGTTTGCGAGCTTGATCGATGGTGTCTGGAGAGAGTTCGGCGCGTTTAGCTCGGGGCATCTAAGATAAGAGCTACCATATTGCAGTGTTGGGGGCAATGTGATAGTTTTCAAACAGGCGTTATGAGAAGGTCAACAAAGACGGCTACAACATACGATTACAGGACAAGTCGCGTAGTGTATATACGTCACATCGCTACGCTCGTTTCCTCCTATCCACCCGTTCGAGGCCACTCCGCCTGCGGCTACTCGTCCTCTTCCGTCTACGACCTTGCTCAGGGCTTCGCCCCGAGACCCCCGTGTGAAGCGAACCGCGTCGCCCCCCTGGGGCTGGGGAAAAGGAGCCTGCCATGCCTTTCGGTACGGTGAAGAAGAAGCGCGAGGCGACCATCATTCTGCGCATCCTGCCGGAGGAGAAGACGGCCATTGCCGGCGAGGCAGGGAAAGCCGGGCTGACCGTGAGCGAGTACATCCGGCGCCGGGCGCTCGGCAAGCCAGTGAAGAGCCGGATGAGCGAAAAGGTGATCAACGAGCTACGCCGGTTGGGCGGTTTGCAAAAACACCTGGCGACAAAGTACCAGCACAAGAAGGACGCCATTGATGAGGTGCTGGTCGAGATCAAGGCGGCCATCCAGCGGATTGATATGGACAGCGAAGAGGAGACTGTTGCCGGTGCAAAAGGCTAGGATGGAAGAAGATTGGGAAAGGTAGCGTCGATCATGACCATCACGTTGGAAATTCCGGAAGCGCTGGCAGCCCAACTCGGCGGCGGTTCGCCTCAGCAATTGTCCCGCCATGTTTTCGAAGCAGTCGTGCTCGAAGCCTACCGAGAGGATCGACTCGGAGGGCCGCAGGCTGCCGAACTGCTCGGTTTCTCCAGGCTGGAGTGGAATCACTTCCTCAAGGAAAGGCAGGTGGTTGAGCACGCCTATTCCGTCGAAGACCTGGAGAGAGATGTGTCCACTATTCAGCGGCTCCGTGCTGAAGGGGTGCTCCCGCCCGCCGTATGAGTATGGTTGTTGTCGCCGACACTTCGCCGATCAACTACCTGATGGAAACCGGCTACATTGCGGTCTTGCCCAGCTTATATGGTCAAGTGATCCTTCCCACTACCGTTCATGGAGAACTCTTGGACAAGGGGAGCTCGGACATCGTTCGGCAATGGGCCGGTGCACTCCCCACCTGGATCTCAGTCCAAACCCCAGTTGCTTCTCCTCCACTGACGAGCGGGTTACACCGCGGGGAGATGGACGCGATTGCGTTGGCGGAGCAACTCCAAGCCGGGTTGATCCTGATGGATGATGCGGCGGGAGCGCGTTACGCTCTGGAGCGCGGGTTGACGATCACGGGTACTCTAGGGGTGCTCGTCGAAGCAGCTCAAAACGAGTGGCTGCAGATTGACGCGGCACTGTTGAAGCTGAAGCATACTGATTTTCGGGCCACGCCTGGTTTGTATGAGAGAGCCCGGCAACTGGCTTCCACCAAGCCACCGGTTCTGCCCCGGCGTAAACAGGAGTGAGCTTGCATGCTAGCCCCGATCTCCGGCCGCCGCCGCGATGGCAAGAGTAGCTTTCGAACGCTCACCCGATACCTGACCGAGGGCCGCGACCCGGTGACCGATGAGATCGTTGAGCGCGGTGAGCATCTGCTCTCCGACAATCTGCTATCCCGCGAAACGGTGGCGGCCGAGATGCGGGCGGTGGCTTTCGAGAATCCGCGCGTCACCGATCCGGTCTATCACTACCAGCTCT
>JADCBH010000380.1 GCA_020253595.1 Brevundimonas sp. | reverse complement strand
GATCAACGTTGATGATCGCTCACAGACTGTCGACCGTGCGGCATGCCGATCGCATCCTGGTGCTGGAGGCCGGCCGGATCGTCGAGGCCGGTCATCATGACACCCTGGTCAAGCGGGGCGGGCTCTACAGCCGTCTGGCGAGAGCCCAGTCGCTGGATGGAACGCCCCCTGTGGCGTCGGTGGCGTGACATGAGACCGTTGCGCAATCCCCTGATCCAGAAGGTCCTCTCGTCCATCCTGACGGCGTGGATGCGCTTCTGTTTCGCCACCATCCGCTGGACAAACGAGGGACGCGAGCATGCCGAAGGGGTCTGGGCCGCGCAGGGGGGCGTCATTTGCGCCTTCTGGCACTCCCGCATCGCCCTCAGCCCCGCGAGTTGGGACCTGACGCGAGCACAACCCACCAAGGCATTGGTTTCCTTGAGTTCTGATGGTCAATTCCTTGCCCACGCCCTCGCCCAGCAGGGCTTTCCGGCGATCCGGGGGTCCTCTGCCAACAAGGACAAGGGGGATGCCGCCAAGGGGGGATCCAGGGCGCTCCGCGACGGGCTGCGCCAGTTGAAGGTCGGGGGCCTGGCGATCACGCCGGACGGCCCGCGTGGCCCGTCCCGGGTCATGGCGGAGGGGATGCCGCTGATGGCCAAGATGTCGGGCGCGCCCGTTGTCTTCATCGGCGTCAGCTGCAACCCGGCGATCCGGCTGAATAGCTGGGACCGGGCTGTTCTGCCCCTGCCCTTTTCGCGAGGTGCCATCGTCTATGATCTGGCCCGCTATCCTGAAGGGGCAGAGATCACCGAGGTCACGACGGCCTGGGCCGAACGCCTGACGGCGGTGGAGGCGCGCGCGGACGCGATCACTGGATTGGCGCGGATATGAGCCTGGCGCTCGCCGCCTATCGTCTGCTCACCGGGATGCTTGAGCCGCTGGCTCCCCGGCTGCTCGACGCCCGGGCCAAGCAGGGCAAGGAGGACCCGCGCCGCGTCGATGAGCGTCTGGGCATCGCCAGCTTGGCGCGACCCGCCGGACATCTGGTCTGGCTGCATGGCGTCAGCGTCGGTGAGACCCTGTCCCTGCTGCCGGTCGTCGAACAGTTCGCCAAGGGGCGGCCGGACCTGACGGTACTGGTGACCTCGGGCACGGTCACTTCGGCCGAGCTGCTGGCCCAGCGCCTTCCTGCCGGCGTCATCCACCAGTTCGCCCCGATCGACGCACCCGGGGCCGTCGCGGCCTTTCTGGACCACTGGCAGCCGACGCTGGGCGTCTTTGTCGAGAGCGAGCTGTGGCCGAACCTGATCCAGGCGGCAAGGAGGCGCGGCGTGCCCCTGGCGCTGGTCAGCGCGCGCATCACCGAGAAGACCGCCGAGGGCTGGGCGCGGTTTCCCGGCGCGGCACGGACCATTGTCGGAGGCTTTGACCGCATCCTGCCGCAGGACAGCGTCTCGGCCGACCGTATCCGGTCGCTTGGCGGCCGGATCGATGGCCTCGTCAATCTCAAGCTCGCGGGTGGTCCCCTGCCCCACGACGCGGCGGCATTTACCGCGCTCTCGGCCGCCATCGGCGACCGGCCCGTGGTTGTCGCCGCCTCGACCCACGACGGCGAGGAGATCGCCATCGTGCGCGCCCTGGACCGCCTGACCGAGCGGCTGTGCCTGATCCTGGTGCCCCGCCATCCTGAGCGCGGGGCCGAGATCGCCACGGCCCTGACGCGGGACGGTTACCGCTTCGCGCTTCGCTCGCGTGGCACCACGCCGAACGCCGAGACCGACATCTATGTCGCCGACACCCTGGGCGAACTCGGCCTGTTCCTGAGGCTGGCCGATGTGGTGGTGATGGGCGGTTCGTTCGGATCGGTCCTGGGGCGTGAGCCCTGGGGCGGGCACAATCCGCTGGAGCCGGCGCGACTGGGCAAGGCGGCTGTGGCTGGCCCCGACGCCGCCAACTGGCGCGAGGTCACCGAGGCCCTGACGGCGGCAGGAGGCCTAGCAGTCGTCGCCTCGCCGGGGGACCTGCCCAACGTGATCGCGCCGCTGCTGAACGACCCCGCTGCGGCCAAGGCGATGGGCGAGCGGGCGCGGCGCGGCGCGGCGGACGCCGGCGCGGGACTGGATCGCCTGTGGGAGACGTTGCAGCCTTTGTTGCCGGGGGCGGGACGATGACAGCGCGGCACGTTCCTTCTCCCCTTGCGGGAGAAGGTGGCCCGGAGGGCCAGATGAGGGGCATGTGGACGCGCACGCGACGTGTCCCGCGAACGCTCACCGGTCAGACCGAGTTTCACCCCTCATCCGTCGCGCTCCGCGCGCAACCTTCTCCCACAAGGGGAGAAGGAACATGAAACTGACGACCCCGCGCTGGTGGTACCAACGGTCCGGCCGTCACGGGCGGGTGACCCGGACCCTGCTGAAGCCCGCGTCGTGGCTGTGGGCCGCGGCGACCGCGCGGCGGATCGCCCGGACGCCCGGGGAGGACGTCGGTGTCCCGGTGATTTCCATCGGCAATCTGACGGTCGGGGGCTCGGGCAAGACCCCGGTGGCGCGCGAGGTTCTGAGGCTTCTGCGAGCGTGGGGCGTGGAGGCCCATGGACTGTCACGCGGCTATGGCGGCCGACTCGATGGGCCGGTGCGCGTCGATCCCGCCGTCCATACCGCCACCGACGTTGGGGATGAGCCCCTGATGCTGGCGGGCGAGGCCCCGATGTGGGTGGCGCAGGACCGGGT
>JADCBH010000038.1 GCA_020253595.1 Brevundimonas sp. | reverse complement strand
GGGGGGACAATCAGCGTAAGGCAATACCCCCAGACCACTTCGGCCAGCCATGTGGCGGCCTGGATAGGGTGGTCCAGAGGCTCACCCAGCAGGCCCGGCCAGCCGGTGTGGGAACCAGTTGCGCAGCTGGTGCCTGACCGGTACACTGCCCCTGGTGGCGGCACTTCGACGCGCAGGACAGTTAGGGCTTGCTCAGCCCCAGGAACCGCTGGCGATACCGCCAGCGGCCAAGGCTAGAGCCATGCCGTCGAGAGAGCTGGCCGAATTGCTCCTTCGCTTTGTGCGCGGCCGCACGCGGTCACAGCCCGCGAAGCGCCGGAAGTCCTTCGCGAGAACACCTTTGTTATCGCCAACAACGGTTGGCGCAAATTCCATGGACGAGTCTTGTTACCGCTGTATGAGCTAGTTGTACCATACTACCCTACGTCGATGCACTTCAAAACACCATACATACTCGGGATCCTCATCGCTGGCCTCATGGGCCTTGGCTGTCCGGGACAAAGACCTGCAGGCTGGACTGGTGTCCAGCCTGGCTCTGCCGAGCAGGTTAAGATCGATCAGGCCGTCGCCGCCGCTGAGGCCATCTTGGCCAAGCAACGCGAAGACCAGAACGACCCCAACAAGACTCCTGAGCAGCGGGAGAAGGAGAAAGACGAAGCGGACAAAACAGATTACGATCTTGGAGCATGGAAGAAGGCCCGCGCCGACGGCAAGCTCTGTCTGTTCGAGGATGATCCCGCCAGATGGGGGAACATTGTCATGCTCGCGTGCACAACTTCCGACACCCCTAGCGATCCAAGCGGATCTGGATTACCCTTTGGCGTCCCCGGTCACACATCCGGGACCTATTGGATCTCGCAGACGATGTTTCAGTTCACGGGGTTGAATCACCAGTTTCTACTGGATGCCTGTCCCTGCGCAGTTGCACTAGTCATGCTCCATGAGGGGCATCGCTTGAATCAATCGACTTTGCCGCCCCCTGGGGCGCCGCCGACGCCAGCCGAGTATCCCGCCGCCAAGGCTCAAGCTCAGAACGATCAGGCCATGGCTAACGGAGATCTCGCGAACGTCGATGCAGCAAAGCGTACTTGCATGCCTGCAGCTGTTCCCCAAAATCCGAAACATCCAGACAATCAATGCCGCGACTACATTGCTATAATCGAAGGCCAAGCTCGTCAACTTCTTGCCTTCGCGAACCACAACGCAGCATGGCTGACGGCGCGCGGCGCCAACACGCCACAGGTCCCAGCATCCCACTGACACGAGGCATCAACATGTTTAACATAGTAATAGCAGTCGTCAGCGCTCTCTTCCTGGTCGGTCAGGTTCTGTCTCAGGGGCCTGCCAGGTCTGCGCGCCACCTCGGAACGGGATTGGGGATGCCCACCCGAGCGCAGGCGTTCATCGACGTTCGGCCAACTGGCTCGGTGAGTATCTTCGCTTGGAGAGACTCTCAGGCTCAGCGTGTTGAGCTGCAGACTCAGGTGCAGGCAGTAGGAGCCTACGAAGCGATCGGGGCATCAAGCCTCGATGGCATTCTGGTATCGGGCAGAGATGGCACTGGGGGGCGGCTTGAGTATTGGGCGAAACAATCGGGAACCTGGGCACTTAACTCCATCCTCAGTCTTGCCGGCGCTGACTTCTCTGGCGTCGCGTACGATGGAACCTCCCTATTTGTCCTGGACTGTGCCAGCAAGACCATCCTCCGCGGCTTGTGGAATCCCGCGTCACCTGTTGATCTGATACAGTTGTCCGTCTTTGCAACTCAAACGGAACTTCCACAGCTGGCGAATGCGGGAGAGTGGTTTTTGGAGATTGCCCCCCTGGGATCGTTGCCGGGTGCTAGCTCACCCGAGCTGGTTCTGATGCACGAGTTTCAGAGCACATATTCCAGAAAAGGAATCTCCGTCCGAGAGGTGCTCGGGCAGATACAAAGTTCGCCAACCGTTCGAAATCTCATGCCAGTTGTCGTTGGCGCAGTTGCCGACGAGACATCAGCGTGGGATGGAGGATTGACTCTGGACGTCCACGTTAGCCCTAACACTTCGTTCGTGGTCGAAAATGAGCAACTGATGACGATAGCCACCGGCGTCGGCGGTGCTCGTGCCGGCCTGGTTCAAGTCGCACTCTCTGAACCACTCGAAATCGGCAAGAGATACGCGGTGCGTGTCTACGGAGCCGCTCAGAGCAATGATTTTGTTTGCATGCGAAGGCACGGATTTCCCGAGGTATTCTCTCATGGCGTGAGCATGTCCAGGATCAGACTCACCCCGCAAGAGTATCGCTCTGGCAATCTTCTGTTCGGCATCAAATGCGGCCTCTTCCGCACTTCAAACGACATGGGGGAGCATGACTATTTTGGTGGCATGTTACTTGGCTTGCAAGAATTCCCCATAATTCCTTTTGACAATGGTTCGGGATTGAACTCACTCCTCGTGACCGAGTTCTGGGTTGGAGCTCTCGGACGCATTGCTGATGGAGCGCCAACGGGCTTGCTCTCGATGACCTTCCCCTTGGTGGGCAACCCTAGCCTTGAGGGGATCGTTATTCTGGGGCAGTTCGTAGCTCTCGAAGAGAGTGGGTTCCGGCTAAGCGAGGTCGTTGGGTTTAAAGTTCAGCCTCCTCAATAGGCATGCGGGCGCCAACGGTCTGAAGATGCCCGTCGGCGCCTCCCGAGAAGGTTCGTTTTCGCCTCGTGGGCGTCAACCGCACCGCTCCGGTAGGGGTGCTAGGGTCATGCTGGGGGATTGCACCGGCAGCTTGGCCCAACCGGAGCGACGTGCCGTGTACCGTACGCCACCACCAAGCAAGCCAAAGCCACGGACTATGGAGTGCGTAGAACGCAAGACTCCCCGGGGTCTCGTCCGGCGGTAGCTTGCCCCGTAGCCGTCGCCGCCTGAGAAGCTGAAGTCTACTCTGGAAAGTGCAGTCTCCATCGTAAGCGTCCGACGGCACTGACCGCCGCCGCTTGACCTC
>JADCBH010000379.1 GCA_020253595.1 Brevundimonas sp. | reverse complement strand
CCGAACCGCCGCCTGACGCAACACTTCGCACACGTCCTGGAGAAGAACGGCTTCATCGAAGAGCGGGTGGATCGAATGATCTACTCCATTGATGACGCGCGCTTCCTGCCCGACCGCTATGTCGAGGGAACCTGCCCGCACTGCGGCTATCGGCCGGCGCGCGGGGATCAGTGCGACAACTGTGGTCGTCTGCTCGACCCCACCGACCTGATCGAGCCCTATTCTGCAGTGTCGGGCTCAACCAAGCTGGAGGTGCGTGACACCCGCCATCTGTATCTGCTCCAGACCAGGCTGGAGGACCGCATCCGCGCCTGGATCGAGTCCAAGTCCGACTGGCAGACGCTGGCCCGCTCCATCGCCTTGAAGCACCTGGACGAAGGCCTGATCGACCGGGGCATTACCCGCGATCTGGCCTGGGGCGTGCCGGTGATGGGACCCGACGGCGGGCCGCGTCCGGGTATGGAGGGCAAGGTCTTCTACGTCTGGTTCGACGCCCCCATCGAATACATCGGCGCGACCGAGGAGTGGGCCGAGGCCAATGGCCGGACCTGGCGCGACTGGTGGCGTCTGGACGAGGGTGCCGACGACGTCCGCTACGTCCAGTTCATGGGCAAGGACAATGTCGCCTTCCACACGGTCAGCTTCCCCGCGACCATCCTGGGTTCGGGCGAGCCGTGGAAGACGGTGGATACGCTGAAGGCCTTCAACTGGCTGAACTGGTACGGCGGCAAGTTTTCGACCAGCCAGAAGCGCGGGGTCTTCATGGACCAGGCGCTGGAGTTGCTGCCGGCAGACTACTGGCGTTGGCATTTGACGGCCTATGGGCCGGAGGGGTCGGACGCTGCCTTCACCTGGGAGCAGTTCCAGGCGACGACGAACAAGGACCTGGCCGACGTTCTGGGCAACTTCGTCAACCGCATCGTCAAGTTCGCGGAGTCAAAGTTCGACGGCGTCGTGCCGGACGGCGGCGAGCCCGGACCGATGGAGGCCAAGCTGGAGGCCGACCTGCGCGCCGGGCTTGCTGAGGCGACGGAGGCCTTCGAGGCCATGGAATTCCGCAAGGCCTGTCAGGCCATCCGCGCGGTCTGGGTGCTCGGCAATGAGTATCTGCAGGAGGCCGCGCCCTGGACCGCGTTCAAGACCGACGTGGAGCGCTCCGCCGCGGGTGTGCGCACGGGCCTGAACCTCGTGGCCCTGTTCGCCCGCATCGCTGCCCCGGTCATGCCGTTCACCGCCGAGCGGATCGCCGCCACGGTGGGGGAGACTGATATGTCCTGGTCATCGTCCGAAGAAGCCCTGCTGGACCGCCTGCCGCGCGGCCGCGCCGTGTCCGCGCCCGAAGTGCTGTTCCGCAAGATCGAGGACGCCCAGGTCGTGGAGTGGAGTGAGCGCTTCGGAGGTGCGGGGTGAAGCCCGCTCTGGGCACGGTCTCCGCCGATCAGCGAGCGGCGATCCAGGAGCGGCTGAGCAAGACCGGCCGAGCCCAGGTGGCCGACATTGTGTCAGCGGAGTATGCGACGGCTCTTCGCGAGGCAGCCGAGCGTGTCGACTTCAACATCGTGACCCGGCGGTCCACGGGTCACGTCGATCTGCCCGCCGCCTGGCTGGCTTCGCTCGATCCCCAACGCCGCCAGGCACTGGGCGAGACCGTGCAGGCGTCCGCTACGGATCAGTTCCAGTACCTGTTCGACAATCACCCGATCTTCGACATGGCCCAGGGGGGCGCCGCAGCGCCGGTCTGGGCCGATCTGGTCGCCTTCCTGAACAGCGAGGTGTTTCTCGGCCTGATGCGCGACCTGACTGGTGAGCCTCGCATTGCGCTCGCGGACGCCCAGCTGACGCGGTTCAGGAAAGGTCATTTCCTGACCGAGCACGATGACACGGACGACGGAAAGAACCGCTACTTCGCCTATGTTCTGAATCTGACCCCGGTCTGGAAGATCGAGTGGGGCGGCTTGCTGGCTTTCCACGGGTCTGACGGCAATGTCGCCGAGGCCTTTACGCCGCGGTTCAACACGCTGAACCTGCTGCGCATACCGCAGCCGCATTCTGTGACCCAGGTCGCGCTAAGCGCCGGGGCAGACCGGGTCTCGGTCACCGGTTGGCTTCGGGGACGGTCGGCCTGAGCCGGGACCTCCAGCCTATTCGAACACGCTCATCGGCGCGCCGTACTCGTCCGACCAGGCAAGCCAGGCCACGTCGGTTGGGCCGATCACGAAAGTGACCACCTGCCAGCCTTGGCCAGAGCGGCGAAGCAGGCCGAACATTCCCGGTCCGTCGAACACGCCGTTCTCGAGCGCGCTGGCATAACGGGTGCGGCCGAAGTCGATGGGTCGTCCGTTCGCCTGCTGCACCGCTCCGGCGAAGAAAGCCCAGTCGCCTTCGACCCGCAGACGATCGACCATGAACTGCACGGGCTGGCCACCCAGGTCTCGCTGGATCGCGGGGCGCAGCGCATCCAGCAGGCGACGACGCAGGGGATCACCGACGGGGACGTTGCGCGCCTGTGGCGGTGCCACGACCGGGGCGGGCTCGACGGCTATCCCGGCGGACGGCGCGGCGAGCAACAGGGACAGTGCGAACAGGCTCATGAGGGTCTCCCGATGGCACAACGGCCTTTCGTTGCACCGCGAAGCTAAGCCATCAGCCCTCGATCAGGAAGCCGCTGGGGTCGCCATCGCGGGCGACTGTGGCACCCCGGTCGCAGGCGGCTCGCCATCCTCAGAGCGCACGCCCTGCATGAACTTCTCCACTTCCTTGGGAGAGATGTCGATGAAGGCCGGGGCGGCGGCATTGTGCTGTTCGAGGTTGCCGGTGCGCACCACCACCGAGCGGTAGCCGTCCCAGATCATGTGCACGGCGACATAGAGAACGATGGCCAGCCCAACGTAGCCGATCCAGCGGTACTTGTTCAGCAACTTGGCGATGAAGGTCGCGGCCAGACCCATCAGGGCGATCGACAACACCAGACCGAACACCATGATCCAGGGATGCTCATGCGCCGCGCCGGCGACCGCCAGGACGTTGTCCAGCGACATCGTCACGTCCGCGATCATGATTTGCAGCAGGGCCGCCCCGAAGGTCTTGCGCTTCAGGCCCAGCTCCTCTGGAGAGGGGCCCTTGCCGTGCTCGATGGCGAGCGCCAGCTCCAGTTCCGCCTGCGCCTCGGCCTGGTCGTGCGTGCGCTGCTCTTGCAGTTCGCGCCACATCTTCCAGCAGACCCAGAGCAGCAGCACGCCACCGGCCAGCAACAGGCCGACGATGGCCAGAAGCTGGACCGTGATGAGGGCGAAACCGATCCGCATGACCACGGCGGCGGCGAGGCCGACCAGAATGGCCTTGCGACGCTGTTCGGCGGGCAGGGCGGCGGCGGCGAGGCCGACGGCGACCGCATTGTCTCCGGCGAGCACCAGATCGATGGCAAGAACCTGACCCAGCGCGGTCAGTTGGCTGGCGAACTCGGGAGAGCTGAGAAATTCCATGGCGTGCTGTTAGGGCAGGCGGTGACCGTCAATCAAGCGATTGCTGTTTGCGGGACGCCTCGTACAGGGCGATGGCCGCCGCGTTCGATACGTTCAGGCTCTCGAACCCACCCGGCATGGGGATTTTCGCCAGCACGTCGCAATGCTCGGCCACCAGTCGCCGGATGCCGTCGCCCTCCGAGCCCATCACGAGGACGGTGGGCCGGTTGTCGAGCGCCGTCTCCAGGGTCTCTGCGGACGCGCCGTCCAGCCCCACGGCCCGCCAGCCGAGGTCGGCGAGCCGTTCCAGCGCCCGTGACAGATTCGTCACCCGCGCGCAGGGCAGACGCTCGGTCGCGCCCGCCGCCGCCTTGGCCAGGGCTCCGGCCAAAACCGGGGAATGGCGATCCTGAACCACGATGCCGCGCGCGCCGAACGCAAGCGCCGAGCGGAAGATGGCTCCGACGTTCTGGGGATCGGTCAGCTGGTCCAGCATGACGATGACACCCCGCGCGGGTTCGGCGAGATCCTCGAGCGACAGGCCTTCCAGCGGCTGGACCTTGAACACGAGACCCTGATGGACGGCGCCCTGCGGCAGCATCCGCTCCAGGGCTTGGGGCTCCACCACCGCGACGATCCGACCGGGCGCAAGGCCCTCCCGCTCCAGTTCGGCCGCGCGCTCGGGCGTCGCCAGCAGGCGTCCCATGCCCTTGCGCGCCGGATTGTTGAGCGCAGCCAGAACCGGATGGCGGCCCCAGATCAAAGTATCGGCGTCGATCTTTGCACGAT
>JADCBH010000378.1 GCA_020253595.1 Brevundimonas sp. | reverse complement strand
TGGAGATCGGGTACCGTGGACGCTTCGGCGATCACGCCGACAGCCACACGGGCGGGATCACGCTGACGCTCCCGCTCTCCTGAACGAAAGCGCACCAAGACTGAGAAGCGCGCCGGGTTCGCCCGGCGCGTTTTTCGTTCCGGTTCCCGGGGTGCGACCCCCTGCCGCGCAGGCTGCCCCAAAGTCGCCCCATGAAGCCCTAGAAGAGCGGCTTGCGTCGCTCGCGGTCGGTTACCGACCCTGAAGGCGGCGCTCCTGACAGCTTTATCCAAAGCGCCGACAGAGCCGACGACCTCATGCGCCGACCCTTTCCGAGCCTGCGTGGCCTTCTCGTTCAATCTGGCCAAGGAGCCGCCCTCGTGGGGGTCGCCGTTCTGGCCATGGCGATGGCCCCCGCAACGCCGGCAGCCCTAGCCGAGGCCGGCAGTCTGCCAGAAGCGCCGCCGGTCACGGCAGTGGCCGAGCCCGCCGGTCCCGTCACCCGCACCATTGCCTTCGAGGAACCTGTGCGGGGATTCCCGATCAACTCCCGCTTCGGCATGCGGCGGTTGGGCGGTGAGCGGGGTGCCCGCATGCACAACGGTGTCGATATCGCAGCACCGACCGGAACGGCGGTCTATTCCTCGGCCGAAGGCGAAATCCTGCGGATCGGACGCCAGCCGGATGGCTACGGCAACTTCATCGAGATCCGCCATCCCAACGGCATGACGACATTCTACGCCCATCTGAGCCGCATCGATGTGGCCTCCGGCGATCGGGTGCTGGCGGGAGAACGGATCGGGCTGGTGGGCTCCACCGGCTATTCGACCGGCCCGCACCTGCATTTCGAGGTTCGCCGCGACGGGGTGCAGATCAATCCCGGCCGTGTTGTCGGGGAAAGTTTCGAGGTCGCCGTCGAGGTTCCAGTCTCCAACTGACCCCTGTCGTCGATCATGAGGGCGAATACAGTTTGCATGTAAAGCGTCCTTTGCTACGGCTGTTGGCTGCAAGCAGCGGGGATGACGCATGGATGCCTTGACGCTCGAGGGCGTGAGCAAGCGATACGGCGAGTTCCAGGCCGTGCGTGACCTGAGTTTCTCCGTCCGCAAGGGCGCGATCTGCGGGTTTCTGGGGCCCAACGGCGCGGGCAAGACGTCCACGATCCGCATGATTCTGGGTTTGCAGCCGGCAACGACAGGATCGATCACAATCCTCGGGGCACCGGATGGTCGAATGGTGCGCGACCGGATCGGCTTCCTTCCGGAAGAGCGGGGTCTCTACAAGAAGATGACCCCTGTGGACGCCATCGCCTTCTTTGGCTCGTTGAAGGGCGTGCCGACCGGGGAGGGGCGCAGGCGCGCCAAGGAGATGCTGGAGGCCCAAGGCCTCGGGGCGTCCCGCAACAAGAAGATGAAGGAGCTGTCCAAGGGGATGGCCCAGAAAGTTCAACTGATCGCCTCGGTCGTTCACCGGCCCGAGTTCGTGATCCTGGACGAGCCCTTCAGCGGGCTTGACCCGGTGAACCAGCAGGGGCTGGAGACTGTCATTCGAGATCTTGCTGCGAATGGGGCGACGGTCCTGTTCTCGACCCACGTCATGCAGCACGCAGAGCGCCTGTGCGATCAAGTCGTCCTGATCGCCCGTGGCCGAAAGGCGTTCGATGGCACAGTGGCCGAGGCCCGGGCGACCAGCCGTCGGTTCCTGGAGCTGGAAGGAGCCATCGCGGCAGACCAGGCAGGGGCCCTGCCAGGGGTCGCAAGCGTTGAGGTCATCGCCGAGCAAGACGGGGTGCGGACGTTGAAGGCGGCGCTCAGCCAGGGAGCCCCCGGACAGGAGGCGCTGAAGGCGGCCTTCCTGAATGGACTGGACGTTCGGCGCTTTGAGCTGAAGGAGCCCACCCTTCACGACGCCTTCATCGACCTGACCGGCGATCATCCCGATCAGGACCAGAGCGTCGCTCGCAACGAAGTCGCGTCGGAGGCCGCACGATGAGCCGCATTCTTCTGATCGCTCGCCGCGAGTTCATGGCCTATGCCCGAACGGTCGGGTTCTGGCTGTCGTTGCTGGCCTTTCCGATGTTCGCCGTGCTGGGCGGGGCGATCCCGTTCCTGATGGACAATGCCGATCCGGTGCGTGCCGTCGTGCTGATCGAGGAAGGCCCGCAGGCCGCCGGTCTGGCGCTTGCGGTCGAGACGCGCCTTGCTGACGAGGCGGAACGGATGGCCGAAAGGGCGCGCGAGGCCGCCCAGGCCGCAGCCGAGAGGGCAGGAGCACCTCCAGGCACGGCCGAGAGCGCGATCGCCCAGATGGCGCGACAGCGGATGCGGATCGTTGAGGCACCTGCCGATCTTGCCGCTGCCAGCTCAGGAGAGGCGAGGGACGCGCTGGTTCGCCGTTACCTGACGGACGAGACGCCAGAGGCGCAGAGGCTGGATGCAATCGTGTTTCTGGATCGGAATGCCGAGGGACCGGCGGCTCGGGTCTGGGCCGCGCGGGCGACAGATGACACGGTCGAGGACTTCGTGCGTGGCGCGCTGCGCGACGCCAATCGCGATGCAGTGCTGACCGAGGCAGGGATTGACCCGGCCGTGGTCGAGGCGACCGACCGGTTCCGCCCGGAGGTGACACTGTTCTCGCCGCGTTCGGCCGACGGCGGCGAGGTGTCGTTCCGGGATCGCCTGCCGGGGATCATCGGTCTAGCGTTCAGCTTCCTGCTCTGGTCGCTGATCATCACCGGAGCCTCCATCCTGCTGAACAGTGTGATGGAGGAGAAATCCAACAAGATCCTCGAGGTCCTGCTGTCATCGGCCTCGCCGACCGAGATCCTGACGGGCAAGGTGCTAGGCGTGGCCATGCTGACCGTCTCGGTGCTGCTCGTCTGGGGCGGGATCGGGGCTGTGGGCCTTGCGATGTCGGTGCCAGAGACGGCGCTCGACATCTGGGATGTGCTGACGACCGACGGGCTGATCTTCTATTTCCTGGCGTACATCGTCGGCGGCTATCTGATGTACGCG
>JADCBH010000377.1 GCA_020253595.1 Brevundimonas sp. | reverse complement strand
TTCGTCCTCTACGTGGCCGAACTGGACGAACCCGCCTGGGCCAACCTCTGCGCCCGTCAGGTGGATCGGCTGTTCATCGTCGGCGACGCCCTGACCGCCCCGCCCCGCTCCATCCCGGCGCGGACGGCGCATGGGCTTCAGCAGTTCACCGACCTGATCCTGCTGCGTGACCCCCGCATGCGCCGCCCGGCCAACACCCGGGTCTGGCTCGATGCTGTCGAACCCGGCCGCTGGTTCCACGCGGCCGAGGGGGATTCAGGCGACGCGGGCCGTATCGCCCGCATCGTGACGGGATCGGCCGTGGGCCTGGTACTGTCCGGCGGTGGCGCGCGTGCCTATGCCCATATCGGGGCGATCAAGGCCCTGCATGACGCCGGGGTCTGTTTCGACTTCCTGGGCGGCTCCTCGATGGGTGCCGTCGTCGCGGCGGGGCCTGCGCTGGGCTGGACGGACGACGAGCTGGATGCCCGCATCCGCCGCGCCTTCGTCAAGTCCGATCCCCTGTCCGACCTTGCCTTCCCCATGATCGCCATGACCCGGGCCCGCAAGGTCGCGGGCCTGCTGGAAGAGGCCTATGGCGACGTCGACATCGCCGACATGCCCCTGCCCTTCTTCGCCGTGTCGTCGAACCTGACGACCGGCCGGATCGAGGTCCATCGAACGGGAATGCTGCGTCGCGCCATGCGGGCCTCGATCTCGATTCCGGGCGTCATGCCGCCGGTCGTCATGGACGGCCAGGTGCTGGTCGACGGGGCCGTCATCAAGAACTTTCCGACCGACGTCATGCGTCAGCTGAACGCGGGCCCCATCATCGGCGTGGACATGTCCCAGGCCCGGGGTGTCGATCCCCATGCGCTGGAGAACCCACCCTCCTGGTGGCGCTGGATCGCCTCGGGGGCCTGGAAGAAGGGGCCTCCCATCGTGTCAGTTCTGATGCGCTCTGCCACGATCACGACCGACGCGGAGATGGACGAAACCCGGGCCGAAGCCGACCTTCTGATCCTGCCCATGCCCGATGGTTCCGACATCCGCGACTGGAAGGTCTACGAACCTGTCGTCGAGGCCGGGCGCAAGGCGGCGGTCGAAGCCCTGGAAGCGCTGGATGTTCCGATCGCCCGGCTTTGCCGGAAACGACCTGACGCGGGCATGCCGCCGCTGGACGGGCTGGGGCCCGCCGAAGTCGCCTGATCGAGGGAAGGGAGATGGTACAGCCTCTCGGGATCGAACCGAGGACCTCCGGCTCCACAAACCGGCGCTCTAACCAGCTGAGCTAAGGCTGCACATCGACGCTCAAGGGCGTGTGGAGGCGCGTGTCTAGCGGGTGGCGCAGGGCCGATCAAGCGCAATCGGGACAAAGAGAAACGCCCCAGAGGTCTCCCCCCGGGGCGTCTTTCATTCAGGCTGATCCGCGGATCAATCCGGCAGGTTGAACCGGACCGTGAACCGGACAGTACCGCCGGTCGCCACACCGTCCACCGAGCGGGGCGACAGACGGGCCGAGCGTGCCGCCGACAGAGCGGCGCGTCCGAAACCGGCGCCTGCGGGGTTCTCGGAAACCACCGAGCAACCGCTCACCGAACCGTTCGGGTTGACCGTGCAGCTCAGTTCGGCGCTGCCCTCGATCTCACGCTCGAGCGCGCGATCGGGGTACTCAGGAACCGGCTGGCGGGCCCAGCTCGGGTTGGTGATCACCGGCGGCCGAACCGGAGCCGGCGGGGCCGGCGGCGGCGGCGGTCCGGGGACGATCACGGGCGGACCCGTATACTCGACCCGGTCCTCCTTCTTCGTCGGCTCGATCGGAAGCGTGATCGGCGGCGGAGGGGCGGACGTGTTGATCACCGGCGGGCGCACCTGCAGCTTGGGCGGCGGGGGCGTGTCCGGCGGAGGCGGAGGCGGAGGCGGAGGCGGAGGCGGGATCGGTTCGACGATCTCAACATCCACGGCCTCGTCCGTGTAGTTGAACTCCTTGATCTCGAAGCGAGCCTGCTGAAGGTAGAAGATCATGATGCCGAACATGACAGTGACGACCGCCAGGGCAATAAGCCATACGCCGGTCGACACCCCCATGAAGCCCTTCTTGCGAGGGGCGTCATATCGGCTGCGGTGATACTCAACGGGTGTGTCTGTCATTGGGACCTACTTCGTCGAGTTGTCTTCGCCGACCAGGGCCACGGAATAGAAACCGTTGTCCTGGAGCGCGTTCATGACCTGCATGAAGTCACCGTAGCGGGTCTGCTGGTCAGCACGGATATAGATCCGCTCCTCTTCCGGATTACGGGTCCGGATCTGTTCCCTCAGATCGTCGCCCAGAGCCTCGGGGCTAGACCGGAAGTCACCAAGGAAGACGTCGCCGTCGTTCTGGATCGAGATGAACACCGGCTTGGGCGGGTTCACCTGGGGCGGTGCCACGGCAGTTGGGAGTTTCACCTCCACCGACACGGTGGCGAGCGGAGCCGCCACCATGAAGATGATGAGGAGGACCAGCATGATGTCCACGAACGGCGTGACGTTAATCTCGCTGTTCTGTTCGACATGCCTGCCGCCACCGCCGCCTGAGAGTTTGGCGGCCATGCGGGTTACGCTCCCTTGTCGAGCTGACGCGAGATGCTGTTGAGCAGCTCAGCCTGGAAGCCGTCGGCGCGGGTGCCGTAGGCAGCGATGCGGGTGTTGAAGTAGTTGTAGAAGATAACCGCCGGGATAGCGGCGAACAGGCCGATACCGGTGGCCAGCAGGGCCTCGGCGATGCCGGGGGCGACGACGGCCAGGTTGGTGGTGTTCGATTCCGCGATGCCGATGAACGAGTTCATGATGCCGTACACGGTACCGAACAGGCCGACGAACGGACCCGACGAACCGGTGGACGCCAGGAACTGCTGACCGCCCGACAGGCGACCGGCGATACCCGACTGGACGGCGTGGACGGCGGTCTCGGCGCGACCGATCGTCGTTTCGCGATGCTCGCCGGAAACCTGGAGGCCGGACTGGCGGGCCAGTTCGACTTCTTCGGTGGCGGCAGCGGCCATGTCGGCCAGCGGGTTGCCGTCGAATTCATCAGCCGTCGCGACCTTGCGCATGTCGGCGATAGTGCGCGCCTGGCGGAAGTTCTCCAGGAAGCGGTCGGTCTTGCTGTTCACGCCGCCGAATTCGATCAGCTTGATGATCAGAACGGTCCACGAGAAGATCGAGGCCAGCAGTAGCCCGACCATGACCACCTGCACGACCGGGTGAGCGATCATGAACATGGAGATCGGGGTCAGGCTGCCGCCATGACCGCCGCCCGCCGCTTCGGCGACGGTGGTCGGATCTTCGGCAGAGGTGGCTTCAGCAGCCGGGGCAGTCGGAGCGGCGGCGTCAGCGGCCGGAGCGGCGGCGGCCGGGGCTTCGGCGGCCGGAGCGGCCGGGGCCTGGGCCAGAGCCGGCGAGCTCGCCATCAGCACGGCGGCACCGGCCAGAGCGAGAAGGATGTTGGTCTTTTGCATGTGTCGCCAGTTCCTGCTTTTTGGTCTGACTCGTGGAACCCAAGGAACGCGGCGCGTCAGTGCGCCGCGGCCCAGAATGAAAACGGTTTTGTCCCGCCGATCAGCCGGGATTGGCCGAACAGCGAAACGCCTTCTGTCGCATCCGGTTGCCCCGAGCGGGGCCCCTTCGGCGGGTTGGTCGGACACCCTGGAACCTAAACTCGGCAGGCGTCCGGCCGCTCACGCAAAGAAAGCGGTCAAGCTCCTTTGGCGAACCGATACCAGAGCGTCAAGGGCGCAAAGGTGCTTTTCGCCCCTGGGGCGAGCGCTGCCGTGGGGAGCTCGCAATGTCGCACCCCTGCTGCATTTCGACGTTAGATTAACCGACCCCGAAACCGGTGTCGGCGACCAACAGCTGGCCTTTGGAAAAGAGGTGGTGCCTGGAGGCGGATTCGAACCACCGACACGCGGATTTTCAATCCGCTGCTCTACCAACTGAGCTATCCAGGCGCAGCGCTCCGGAACGGTCCGGCGGCGCGGGAGCGGGGTCTATAAGCGAGCGATTCAAGGCTGTCCAGAAGGCAGACGTCACCTCTCGCATGCTTTCGATCCTGTGATCTGGAGGCGCGGTCGCGCAGGGGACCACCCGAAACCGACCAGGCCGTTCCCGTCGCCTGCGTCCTTATATCTGGGTGGGTCTCAGCACGACTGAGAGCGGACGTCAGCCTTCGTCGCCATCCCGTGG
>JADCBH010000376.1 GCA_020253595.1 Brevundimonas sp. | reverse complement strand
CTACCCGCGTGTCGAGGCCGTGAGGTGCGGCGCGGATCCTGTCGCCGAGATCCGCGTCATCGAGAGCGCGCCAGAGCTCGGCCTCGGTTGCCGTCTGCGCCGCCAGAAGCAGGTTTTCGCGGATCGACCCGTCGAGCAGTTGAACCTGCTGGGCGGCATAGGCGAAGCGGGAGCGATGAGCAGGATCGGGCCGGGACGATCCGCGAAGTCCCATCAGGCGCTCGATGGCCGTCGTCTTGCCGCCGCCTGACGGACCGGTGATCCCCAGGCGTTGACCGGCGACCAGCGTCTGGTCGGCCCCGAACCGAAGCGAAAGGGTAGCGTCGGGGGCTGCAACGGGCTGCACATCTTCGACAATCAGGGGCGACAACCGCGTCCTTGCCGCTTCGGCTTCTCCCCGATCCCGCGCGGCCACCGACAGACCGGCCGTGGCGTCGAGCCCCATCACCGCCGAAAGGATCGCGAGCGCGGCCAGGGGCAGCTCGGCACCTCGCGCTGCGATGGCGACGCCGACGACCACGGCTGCGGTGATGCCCGCCTGGACCAGGCCCAGCCGGGCTGCCGTCGTTTCAGTCTCGATCTTCAATCCATCATGGCGATCAGCACGCCGCATCACGTCGGTGATTGCCCAGGTCTCCAGGCCGTAGGCCCTCAGCTCGGCCGCCGAAGCCTGATGCGCGGCGATCCTGTTCTTGAAGCCTCCCATGGCGGCCAGCCGACGCCGACCGACCGGTCCCAGGCTGCGCGCCATCCGGTGCGACGCCAGCACGCTCGCACCGAGGCCGACCGCGACGGCAAGCGCCGCCCACGGACTGGCCAGGGCCGTCAGCGAAAGCGCTGCGACTGCACCCGCGCCCGCCATCCAGGGCGCGGAGCGGCGGATGAACAGGGTCTGGAGCGCATCGACGTCCTGTATGAACCGCGAAGAGGCTTCGCCGCTGCCGAGCGCAAGGGCGCGGGCGGGCGGTCCCGAAGCCAGTCCCCTGAACAGCCTGGGTCGGAGGCGGGCAAGGGCCTGAAGGGCGGCCTCATGGCTCGACACCCGCTCCCCGTAGCGGGCGGCCGTACGAACGATCGCCAGAAGCCGGATCATGGCGCTGGGCAACAGGACGTTGAAGGCGTGGGCCGCCACCAGGCCGGCGGCACCCGCCAGGGCGGCCCCGGTGATGAACCAGCCGGACAGGCCCAGCAGAACGACAGCCCCCGCCCCCACGCCGGCCGCGGCAAGGGCCGCCAGCGCGAGACGGCGGCTCTGTTCTCCCATCTGATGGGCGATCAGATGATCCAGCGGCGTCATGGGCGATCTCACAGGTGCACGATCCGGTCGGCCAGACGGGCGACACGGTCAGAATGGGTGGCGATGAGGGCGGTCCGGCCCCGGGTCAGGTGCTTGAGGACGGGCAGGAGCGCGATCTCCGATGCCGCATCGAGGTTGGCCGTCGGCTCGTCCAGCAGCACCAGGGGCGCGTCCGACAGCAGGGCCCGCGCCAGCCCCAGCCGACGCCGCTCGCCGCCCGAGAGCCCACCGCCCCGCTCGTCGATCGGCCGCTCAATGTCGCCGAACAGACCGGCCCTGGCCGCGGCGGCCATGACTTCGCGTTGGGTGGCGCAGGGACGCGCAAGCGCGATGTTGTGCCCCATCGAGCCGGGGGAAACGAACGGATGCTGGCCCGCCCAGGCGACGGCACCGGCCAGATCGCCATCTTCGGACATAGCGCTGTCGTCGATCCACACCTCTCCGGCCGTCAACGGAGCCAGCCCAAGCAGCAGATGCAGCAGGCTGGTCTTGCCCACGCCACTTGGACCCACCAGCGCCACGGTCTGACCCGCATCGATCGTCAGGCCGAAGTTCCGGATCGCGAACTCTCCGCCGGGATAGCGGATGTCGATCGCTTCGAAGCGCACTCTGGGCGGGGCCACGAGACGACGACGCTGACCCGCACGCGGCTGGCTTTCCGCGCCAGCCAACGCCGGAGCCGCAGCCTCGGCCGCCTGGCGTTCATGATAGGCGGCGGCCAGTCTCCGGACAGGAGCATAGACCTCCGGTGCGAGCGCCAGCACGAACAGGGCGCGGGGCAGATCGATCGTCTCGGGAACCGGAAACGGCAGCAGGCCCAGAAGTGCAAAACCGCAGTAGACCGCGACCAGAGCCACCGACAGGGCCGCGAAAAACTCCATCACGGCGGACGACAGGAATGCGACCCTCAGCACGCCGGACGTCTTTTGGGCCAGCCGCTCGCTGTCCCTCGCCAGCAGTGCCTCGGTCGAGGCTTCAGCCTGGAAGGCGAGGATGACCGGCAAGGCCCGGACGCGGTCAAGGTAGCGGGACGCCAGCTGATCCAGCGCGGAGAACTGTCGCCGGCTCTCGGTCGCGGCGGCCACGCCCGCCAGGGCCATGCCCACGGTGAAGGGGATCAAGGTGGCCAGCAGTATCCCCGCCGCCACCGGGCTCGCCACGGCACAGGCTGCGATCGCGATCAGCGGCGAAACCGTCGCCGCCACGCGGGCCGTCGTAAAGCGAGAGACGTAGCCATCCAGGGTTTCGGCCCCCTCGACGGCGGCCGTGAGGGTCCCCGATCCGGACCGGTTGCCCTGAAACAGGCTGGCCACCGCCGTCCGCCGGGTGGCCGACTTTACCTGCTGACCGGCCCTGGCCCCCACCCGCGTTGCGAAAGCAGCGAGGCCGGCTCGCGCCACCAGACTGATCACGGCCAGGCCAAGCCCGAAGGAGGCCTGGTCCAGGCCTTCACCGAGCGATGCGACGGCGAGCGCCAACCCAGCCGCAAAGCCGATGGCGGGCACCACATCCAGAACCGTCAGAAGGACAGCCGGACGAATGCCGGGCGCGAAGGCCCTCAGTCGCGCCTTCAGCCACGCTGGCGCGCTGAAATCGGGTTCGTCGGGATCAAGGACGGCAAGGGTCATGCGCTGACCTAACCAGAACAGCCTGTCGCGGCTTTGATCGAGATCAAGGCGAGGCACGGTGGGCCGGCCTAGGTCGGGGCGTCGGTCACGGGGGCCGACGAAGCGGAGTCTCTCGCCATGATCGACCTGGCGGTCGTCGACCTATCCCGGCTGCAGTTCGCGCTGACGGCCCTCTACCACTTTCTGTTCGTGCCCCTGACGCTGG
>JADCBH010000375.1 GCA_020253595.1 Brevundimonas sp. | reverse complement strand
TCCACCGCTTCGCGGTCCCCCTCCCCCAACGGGGGAGGATTTCTGAGAGCTCGCTCATCGCATGCGCCTGACGCCGGCGAAGGGATCGGCGTCCGCCTCGCCTTCGTCAAACCCGAAGTGCTGAAAGCCTGCACGCATCTCCGGGCTGATCGGGGCCTCGACGATCAGCTTGCCGCCGGAGGGATGATCGAGCTCGATCCGCCGGGCATGGAGCTGCAGCTTCAGAGGGCCGGACAGCTCGGCGCTGGTCTCGTCGCCGTATTTGGGATCGCCCAGGATGGGGTGGCCGATGGCCTTCATGTGGGCGCGCAGCTGATGCGTCCGCCCGGTGAAGGGGCGCAACGCCAGCCAGGAAGCCCGCTGGCCCGCGTGGCTGATCAGGGCATAGGCCGTCTCGGCAGGCTCGGCCCCATTCTCCTTGGTGTCGGCGGGCCGCATGATCTCATAGTCGTTGATGCCGGTCTTCTTCAGAGCCAGGTCGATCTGACCAGCCGTCGGCTTGGGCAGGCCAATGACCAATGCCCAGTAGGTCTTCTTCGCCTGACGCCGTGCGAAGGCACCGGCCAGCCGCTTGGCCGCTTCTGGCCCCTTGCCGAGCAGCAGCACGCCCGACGTATCGCGGTCCAGCCGGTGAACCAGACGCGGGCGCTCCATCCCCTCCCCCCAGGCCGACAGCAGGCGGTCGACGTGGCGGGTGGTCTTGGTGCCACCCTGCACCGCCAGACCCCAGGGCTTGTTCAGCGCGATCACCAGATCGTCCTCGTACAGCACCAGCGACCTGGCGAAGGCGACGTCGGCGGGGCTCAGCGCCTGGTGCTCGCCCGGCGCACGGACGACCGGGTCGGGGATCGGCGGCACGCGGACGGCGGCACCGGCGGTCAGGCGGCCTTCGGGCTTGATGCGGGCGCCGTCGACGCGAATCTGTCCGCTGCGGGCCATCTTCTGCACCTGGATATTGGACAGGTGCGGCCAGCGCCTGCGGAACCAGCGGTCCAGCCGGATGCCGTCCTCGGCCTCGGCGACGTAAAGGGTCTTCACTTCCCGCTTGGTAGCCTCGTCGGTCACAGTGCGGCTCCGAAGGCGCGGCGAGCGATCATCAGCCCCAGGAACAGGGCGGCGACCGCCAGGACCACCGACAGACCCACATAGGCGCCCGCAAGCCCGAACTGGCGCCGCTCGATCATCAGCGCCGTCTCCAGTGAGAAGGCCGAAAAGGTGGTGAAGCCACCCAGCACACCGACCGCCGCGAACAGGCGCAGGCTCTCGTCACCCTCCCCTCGCTGGGCCAGCCAGCCGGCCAGCAGCCCCATCGCCAACCCGCCGATCACATTGACCGACAGCGTCGCCCACGGCCAGGCCGCTCCCGGCAGCAGGCGCGCGGCCGCCAGCCCCGCGCCATAGCGGGCCATGCTGCCCAGCGCTCCGCCCAGGCCAACGATCAGGAGACGTGTCATGATTCGCGGCTTATAACCCCGATTACGGCGAAGCGAAGGGAGGCGCGCATGCTCGATCTGGTCCTTGCGGTCACACACCATGTCCTGGTGTTCGGCCTGGCGGTGATGCTGGCGATGGAACTGGCCTATCTCCGGGCTGATCCCGTGCAAGTGACACGGCTGGCGCGCCTGGATGCAGGATACGGTGGGATCGCGGTCGCCGTCCTGATCGTCGGCGTCGTGCGCGTAATCTGGGGTGCCAAGGGCTGGGTAGCCTATCAGGACAATCCATGGTTCTGGGCCAAGGTCGCCACCTTCACCCTGATCGGCCTGATATCGATCATGCCCACTATCCGCTTCATTCGGTGGAGCCGCGCCTTGAAGTCCGACGCAGCCTTCCATCCGCCGCCCACCGAGGTGGCCAAGGCGGTGATGTGGGTGCGCCTGGAAGTGCTGCTGCTGTTCCCCTTGGTCGGCTTCGCGGCAGCGATGGCGCGATACTAGCTTGAAATCCTCCCCCGTTGGGGGAGGTGGCTCCGGAGCGCAGCGGAGGAGACGGAGGGGGCCTGCCGCGCACCCAAAACATCGAAATGGAAGCACCGCCGGAGACCGTTGAACGCGCGAAAGAACTGCGCCGCAAGCTCACCCTGCCGGAGGTGATCCTGTGGCGAGCGCTGCGCGGGCGGAAGCTGGATGGCGCTCGGTTCCGTCGGCAGCATCCGATCGGTCCGTTCATCCTCGATTTCTACTGCGACGAGGCCCGGCTGGCGATTGAAGTCGACGGCAGCGGCCACCAGCATCCGGATCAGGCGCGTTATGATCAGCAGCGAACGGAGTGGCTGGAGGCCCGTCGAGTGGCCGTGTTGCGGGTCTATGCGCGAGATGTTCTCGAAAATCTGGAAGGCGTCTTGTTCGTGGTCAGGCAGCGCTTGCGCGGCTGACCCCCTCCGTCTGCTGCGCTTCGCTGCGCATCCACCTCCCCCTGCGGGGGAGGATTAGAGAAACTTCACTTGCCGCCGCTCAGGGTTAACGGCGATACCCGTCTTCGCTTTCGAAGCGAACGGCATCGGAAGCCGGGCCGGAACGGTTTAGGGTCATGACCATGTCGCACGAGGATCAGACGCCGCACGCGCCGCAGCCGGCGAACCTGCCCCCCGTGACCGCAGAGCCGGCGGGGACGCAGACGCGCGAGGATCGCGCCGCTCCGCCGCCGATGCCAAGCGCGACACCCCAGCCGACCACGGCCCAGGAAGGCATCCTGCGGCCGCTCCCG
>JADCBH010000374.1 GCA_020253595.1 Brevundimonas sp. | reverse complement strand
GCCATAGACGCAGCGCTTCAGCACCATGCGGCGGACGATGTGCCGGTCGTCCAGGTGCGACTCGTCAATCGTCCACTTCGCCGCCCGCGCGTTCCGCAGGATGGTGGCGCGGATTTTCTCGATCTCGCCGGACAGGGACGAGGTGTAGTCCACATCCGCACCCATCGCGGCGGCCTCAGCCATGGCCTCCAGGACGTGGTCGGCCAGGGTATCGACCAGGCTGACCAGGAAGTGCCCCGATCCCATCGCCGGGTCGCAGACGCGCAGGGACAGGATGGCCTCAGCCGGGTCGACCTCGCGCAGCGCTCCCCGCTGCATCTCCGGGGTGTCGTTCGGGTCGAGCGCCTCCAGCGCGCCGTGGAAGGCCCCGCGCCGTTCCGCGATCAGCGGCTCAAGCGTCTCGTCCAGGATCAGACCGACCAGTTCGTCGGGCGTGTAGTAGCTGCCGGAGTTCTTGCGAGCGAACAGGTTGGGCCGGACGGTGAGGTGCCCGGCCTCGCCGACGGCACCCTCGCGGACGATCTCGAATTCCAGCAGGCGCTCGTAGATGGAGCCTAACTGCTGGACCGACAGATCGCGGTAGTTGATGTAGCGCCGCTGCCCCGACGACCGCTCGTAGGACAGGGCGTCCAGCGCCGGAGCCATGACGTCATCGGCGATCCGGGTCGTGGACAGCAGAGGCGCGCCGGTCCCCGCGAATAGGCCGCCGTTGTAGGGCGGTATGCCGACGGAGGCGTCGCCCTTGTCGATGATCCGCGACAGGTCCGAGACGTGCGACCAGACCTTGGCCGCCGTGCCCGAGAAAGTGTCGCCGTTCGAGACGCGGTCCCCAATCTCGATCCGCAGCGGCCGCAGCGCGTAGTCGTCGTAGCGGTCGTCACTGACCGGCAGCAGGTCCCGATCCTCGGCATAGAGGAGGAACAACAGCCGGTAGAGCAGGATCAGGGCAGCGTCGCGGACGTTGTCGAGTGGGGCCTCGGGCGCGGATGCAGCCAAGGCGCGCGCCAAGGCCGGGAAGACCTCGTCGAACACCAGCCGGGACAGGCTGGCGGCCACCCGTTCCTCGTAGAAGGCGGCTTCGGCGCGGGCCCGGTCGTGGAAGGACTTCTGGTCGACCCCGGTGCGCTGGAAGGCCTCACGGCCGAACATGCAGGCGAAGACCCGCAGCCAGTGGTCGCGCGTCTCGTCGTCGATGAACAGGTCGGGCGCGCCGTCCAGGGCGAGGACGCGCCCAAGGTCGATCTCCAAGAACTCCTCAGAGATGGATCGGGCCCCGGCCCAGTAGAGCCGCCAGCGCGTCCCGTTGGTCAGGATGCCCCACCGCAGCTTGCCCTGGCTGGTGTCGTCGATGCGACGCAGGTAGCGCAGCATCTGGGTTGAGGGCGCGGTGGTCTCGTCCCGGCCAGAAGCCCGGTCCAAGGGGCGAGCCCAGCGCTTGCTCTCGACAACGGCCAGGCCGTGCGCATACCGACGCCACTGATCGTCCTGGGCGTTGGCGGTGGCCTTGGCGGCAGCGTCTTCGAACAGCAAGCCGTCGGGGACGTCGTCCCGGCCGGTCACTGTCAGGTTCTGCTGGCGCAGCGAGTCCTTCCAGCCGAGGGCATCCAGGACCGGCCAGATGAAGTCGTCCTCGGTCTGGCTCTCGTTGGTCTTGGCGTTCTTGGGAAAGGCGTGGGCGATCTCGACGAGCCGCGCTCGAAGGGCTTCGGCGTCGACGGCCTTGTAGGCCGTCTCCGCCTTGATGGCCTCAACGAGGTAGTCGGTGCTGAACAGGGCACCCGCAGTGAAAAGCGTCGAATCAGCCAAGAAGCCCCCGTCGAGAAGGCTTTATCTCTAGGCAGTCTGGCCTTCGCTGGCAAAAGCAGCCTGCGCCTTGGGGCGGGCAGGCGGAGCGGACAGACGTTTCTGGGGCACTATCGCGTCGCCCTCCAGATGATCGATGAGCCGAGACAGGTTGCCCTGCGTCATCCGGTCGACCTCGGCAGCCCAATCATTTTGCGCCCTGATCATGAGGGGTAGCATGTCCTCCACGTCGTAAAGCTGAGACATCGTGCGTCGCTCGCCCACATGGTTGATCACTGCTTCCGCCACCTCGGTGGAATAACCCAGCTTGGCGCGCAGTTGGGTGCGGCCAAACCGGCGCCCGTCGTAGAGTTCGACGTCTTCGTCATCGAGCGTGCCCTTTTTCAAAAGCCTCTTGCGAGCCCCGATCCATCCGGTGGTCAAAGAATGTTCGTCTAGGTGCGGTCCGTTCTTCCTATTGCTCGGGAACAGAAACTCGCTGTCGCTCGTCGCCATGGCGATCCGCATCAGCCTGATGACGGGCTCAGACAACGGGATGTGATAGGTATACCCCGTCTTTGTGTAGTCCTCGGGGATGATCCACATCTTCTTCGCTAGGCTGATGTGTTCCCGCTTCGCTCGTGCGATGTCGATCGGGCGCTGCAACGTCAGAAGGAAGAGCAGCATCGCGAGCAGACCCATCCGCACCCGCGTCCAGAAGTAGAACTGGCCCGTGATCTCGTTCCAGAACATTTCGAAGCGGGCTTCAGAGAGCCGCCCGACCCGCTTTTCCCGGCGGATTTCGTATTGGACTTCACAGTCCGCAGGGTTCTTCGTCGCGATCTCCTTGCGGCAAGCCCAGCGATAGACGCGCTTGATGGCCCGGTGACAGGCGTTGGCGGTCGTCATGCCATTCGCCCCCTTCCGACGGCGCCGCGCGCCGACTTCATTCTTCACGGCGATCACGAGATCGATCACGCACTGGGTCGTGATCTTGTCGAACTTCCGTGAACCAAGGACGGGCAGGACGTAACGGCGCAAAAAGAAGACCTCGTCCAGCGGGGGCTTGCCGGGCCGTTGCTCCGCCTTGACGACCATGAAGGCCTCGGCGAGGTCTCCGAACGTTTTGAACTGGGGAGCCTTGGCCGCCTCTCGCGCGTCGCGTCGCGCTTGGACAGGATCGATACCGTGCGCATGAAGATCATTCAGCGCTCGGCGCGCCTCCGTCCGCGCGCCCTCGATGCTGACCTTGTCCACCGAGCCGATGGCGTAATCGCCATCCGACCCATCCAGCTTCGTATACCGCAGCATGAAGCTGGGCGTGCCGGTCTTCTTGGCGTTGAACTGGACGCACAGGTCAGGGACGGTGGTGTCCCAGTAGCGGCGAGCCCGCTGGTCGGGTGCAAGCGCACACACGTCGTCGATGACGCGGTTGGTCAACCGCTGTCGAGTGGGAACTGGGGTAGTCATCTAGTTCGCTCCGTTCTGAAAGACGGAGGAGGTCTGGCAATCGGCGGACCACAGGATCGTCGTTTGAACCACCGCTGGAACCACCATCAGTGATCCCAAACAGGCCCATTTAATCCTAGTTGGTCGGGACCCGGCCCTAATAGCTAGTGCCCTGAAATGGCTCACGAAACATCGCAGACCATTGATGCGCTTAACCATTTTGGGACAGCTGTCCCTCTGCATCTGCTACAGATGATTCTCCCCTTGCGGGAGAAGGTGGCCCGGAGGGCCGGATGAGGGGTGAAAAGGCAGCGCAACCGGTGAAGGAGCAATCGATCCGCCTACTCCTTGGACCGAGATTCACCCCTCATCCGTCCGCTTCGCGGCCACCTTCTCCTGCAAGGGG
>JADCBH010000373.1 GCA_020253595.1 Brevundimonas sp. | reverse complement strand
CCCGGCAAGGCGCATCTTGTGGGCGACAGGGAAATCCAGGAGATCGCCATGCGCCGTTTCGCCTTTCTTGCCCCCCTCGCCGTCGCTGTTGCCTTCGCTGCGCCGGCCGCCGCCCAACCCACCGTCAATGTGACCATCGGCGGGGATCTCGTTGAACAGGTCGAGACCCTGGGTCAGCGCGACGTGGACCTCCAGCTGGAACGGCTGCAGCAGGTCGTGTCGCGTGAGCTCGGTCGGCGCGGCGCGCTCGACGGGGCCCAGATCAACCTCGTCATCACCGACCTGAAGCCCAACCGCCCGACCTTTCAGCAAGCCGTGGACCGTCCGGGTCTTTCGATCATGGACAGCATCTCGATCGGCGGCGCTACCATCGAAGGCGAGGTTATCACCGCCGACGGGCAGCGGCTTCCGGTCCGCTACTCGCGCTATTCACCGACGCTGGCGGACGTGCAGGGGTTCACGACCTGGCAGGATGCCGAACGGGCCTACAGTCGGCTCGCCGCCAACCTGGCGTCAGGACGGCTGGTCACCCGCTAGGGCGCGGGCCCGGGCCACGGCGGCTGAGACGGTCACCTTGGCCGCATCCGCCAGTCCTGACGCGTGCAGGGCGTCCAGGCCTGCCCGCGTCGTGCCGCCCGGCGAGGCGATGCGCGTGATCAGGTCGTTGAGTGACGATGCGGTCGCCACGCCGGCCCCCGCCGATCGCAACGCCCCGCGCGCGAGCCGCTCCGCCGCCTCCTGAGGCAGGCCCGCCTCGACGCCTGCGGCCGCCAGCGCCTGGGCGAAGGCGTGGAAGAAGGCCGGCCCTGAACCCGCCACAGCCGTCGCCAGGTCCAGCAGCGCCTCCTCGCCGAGCTCGACGGTCTCGGCGACGGGATCGAACAACGCGTGGGCCAGAATCAGGGCGCGGGGATCGTCTGACCAGATCGCAGCGACGCCCTGCGCCTGGGCGACGGCCGTTGTCGGCATGACCCGGGCGATGGGACGCTCCAGAACCCGCGCGATGTCGCTGGCCCGGACCCCGGCCATGACGGAAACGACGACCGCATCGTGCGGCAGGGACAGGGCCAGGGGTGCGACCGCCTCGCGCCAGCTTGCCGGCTTTACGGCGATCACGAGGGCGCGGGTGTCTGATAGGCAGACGGGCTCGTCGGCGCGGGTTAGAATCTTCGGCTTGGCGGCCGCGGTCAGCCGCCAGCCTTCGGCCAGCGCCGAGCCCAGCCGACCGTGGCCAAGAAGGGTGATGGGAAGAGGGTGCGTCACCCGCTCACCGTGCGCGCCAGCGGCGGCCTTGGCTAGGCCGTCCCCACCGTTTCGAACAGGCAGGAATCGATCGCGTCCTGTGGCTTCTTGTTGCCGCGGATCATGAAGTCGAACGCCGGATAGTAGCGGTCCGCCGCCTCGACCGCCGCATCGATCATGGAGGCGGCCTGCGCCAGGGTCGGGCGCTCCCCGTGAGGCAGGGCGAGGGAGTGACGGAACACGATCTCTCCGTCCTCGGGCCAGACCTCGAAGTGACCCATCCAGGTCCGCTGGTTGACCATGGAGACAAGCTCATAGGCGGCAGCCCGGCGGCCCTTGGTGGCCCGCAAATCCAGCGCGCAGCACAGTTGCAGGCAGTCACCCTCGGGCCGCCAGGCGAACCAGAGTTCATAGTCTTTCCAGTCGCCGGCCAGGGCGAAGGCCAGGTCCCCGTCGTCGGTGCGGTCGAACGGCAGGTTCTCGGCGTTCAGCACATGCTCGACCACATCCAGCGGATCGTAGGGAACGTCGACTTCGTGTCCGACAGCATCCATTGGAAAACTCAGGTCTCGCGGGGGGCGGGGCGCGACTCATGCGCCAGGAAAGGACCGTAGGCGTGTTCGCGGATTCGGCTCAACCGGCTGCGTCCGGAAGACGAGTTCCGTCCGTGGACGTTCCCGTATCCGGTTTGCCGGCTTTGGTCGCGGCGGGCTTCTTGAGGGTCGCGAGTTCGGCGCGAAGGGCCGCGATCTCGGCTTTCAGGGCGTCGAACTCGTCACGACGGACAAGATCCATCTCGGCCACGAAGCGATCGGATTGGGCACGAAAAGCGGCCTTGGCTTCTTCGCCCGCGGCCTGGGCCAGGCCCATGGCGCTGGTGCCCAGTTTCGAGAACTCGTCGAGGAACGGATTGCGCGTCTGCATCGGATGCTCCGGCCCGCTGACCGCGCGGGCGTCGTTAAGGAAGGGTCTCCGGATATGGTGAACCAATCCTTACCCGGCCACCCCGTGCATAAGGCCGATCAAGGCTGAAACGTGTCACCCTCGCGCGTGGCCGCGCCACTTGCTAAAGGGCGCGTCGAAACGCTGCAGGAGCGACCGCGTGATCTTTCCCGAGTTCGACCCCGTCCTGGTTCAGCTGGGTCCGCTGCCGATCCGCTGGTATGCCCTGGCCTATGTCGCCGGCATCGTTCTGGGCTGGATGTATGCCGCACGCCTTCTCAAGACCGAGCGCCTCTGGTCGCCGGGCCGGCCGCCGCTGACAACGACGCAACTGGACGATCTCGTTCTCTGGATCACCCTGGGCATCATCCTCGGGGGTCGCGTCGGCTACGTCCTGTTCTACGAGCCCGCGATCCTGGGCCAGATCTTCACGGGGGAAACCCTGGGCGAGCGGCTGCAACTGTTCCAGCTCTGGACCGGGGGCATGTCGTTCCACGGCGGCTTCCTCGGCGTCGTGCTCGCGATCATCTGGTTCGGGCGCAAGCACGGGGCCAACCTGCTGAGCATCGGCGACGCCATCGCGCCGGTCGTGCCGCTGGGCCTGTTCTTCGTCCGCTGCGCCAACTTCGTGAACGGCGAGCTGTGGGGCCGGCCGACCGACGTGCCCTGGGCCATCCGCTTCTGCAACGAGCGGATCCTGCAGACCTACGGCATGTGCCCCGCCGGGGATGTTGCGCGCCACCCCAGCCAGCTGTACGAGGCCGCCCTCGAGGGCCTGCTGCTGTTCATCTTGCTGGGCCTCGCCGTCTGGAAGCTGAAGCTGCTGACCAAGCCCGGCTATGTCACCGGTCTGTTCCTGGTCGGCTATGGCGTCAGCCGCGCGCTCGTGGAGACGGTGCGGGAGCCCGACAGGCAGATGCCCGAGGCCCTGCAAGGCGTTGTCACCATGGGCATGCTGCTGTCCATACCGATGATCCTGGTCGGAGCCTGGCTGATCTGGCGCGCGCGCAGCCGTCCGCCGGTCGCCGCCGGCTGATCCATGTCCGACGGGTCCCTGAAGGCGAGGCTGTCCCGCGAGATCGCCCTGACCGGCCCGATGACCGTGGCCGACTACGTCACCCGTTGCCTGCACGATCCGCAGGCGGGCTACTACGCCACCCGACCGGAGCTGGGCGCGCGCGGTGACTTCATCACCGCCCCGCTGGTCAGCCAGATGTTCGGCGAGCTGATCGGTCTGTGGGCCGTGGAGACCTGGCACAGGCTGGGCGCGCCCGAGCGGGTGCGGCTGGTCGAGGTGGGGCCCGGTGACGGGACCCTGATGGCCGACGCGCTTCGCGCCGCACGGCTGGCTCCCGATTTCCTGTCGGCGCTGGACCTGATCCTGATCGAGCCCAGCCGCCCCCTTCGCGAGGCGCAGGCGCGGCGGCTGAACGAGGCGGACACCCCTCCCCGCTGGGTCTCCTCGCTGGAAGCCGTCGAGCGCGACGCGCCGGTGATCCTGATCGCCAACGAAGTGCTGGACTGCCTGCCCGCGCGACAGTTCGTGAAGACCGAATCCGGATGGGCCGAGCGGCGCGTCGGCGTCTCGGACACAGGCGACCTGCTGTTCGGCCTGACCGCCATCGCCGGAGGCTTCGTCCGCCCGCCCTTCGAGGTCGCGCCCGGCGACCTGATCGAGATCTCCGACCAGCAGGCCGCGTTCGGGCGCGATCTGGGTCGCCTCGTCTCCGATGCGTCGGGCGCTGCGCTGCTGATCGACTACGGCCGCGACCGGCCCGGTCCGGGTGATACGCTTCAGGCCCTGCGCCGCCACACCAAGGTCGAACCCCTGGCGACACCGGGCGAGGCCGACCTGACCCAGTGGGCGGACTTCCCAACGGTGCTGGAAGCTGGCGTCCGGACCGGCGCGGACGTCACCGGCTGCCTCGGCCAGGGCGACTTCCTCCGCCGCCTGGGGATCGAGGCGCGCGCCGAGCGGTTGATGTCGACGCGGCCCGACGCCGGCCCGGTCATCCAGCGACAGCTGGACCGTCTGACGGCCGAAGACCAGATGGGCAGACTGTTCAAGGCGGCGGCGATCTTCTCGCCTCGAGCCCTCGTGGTTCCGGGCTTCGAGGCCTGATGTGCACTGAATTTTTCTGGAGTGCACATCGTGCACATTTCCGTATAACTACTTGATTTAACGTTCGTTTTCGTTTCACGCTAACCCGTCACCCTGTACACTCCGGGCCAAACGCGACATTGCCGTTTCGGCCGAAACGCGACCTTAGCCGACCGATGCGCCAAAATCGGTCGCACCCCGCAACGGTGTCGCCGTCTTTCGGGCTGGGTTATGCAGGGGCATGTTCGCGCCTGAGCCCGTCGTCCATCCGCTGCTGACCCGCGCCGGCGTGCGGCACGGCTTCTTCACCCGCCAGGGCGGCGTCTCGACCGGCCTGTTCGAGGGGCTGAACACCGGCATAGGCTCCAGCGACGATCCCGCCGCCGTGGCCGAGAACCGGCGACGGATCGCCGAGGTCATGGGGGGCGCTCCCGAGGATCTGGCTGCCTGCTACCAGATCCACTCCTCCATCACTCGGGTGGCCGAAGGTCCCTGGCGCGGTGATCGGCCAGAAGGCGACGCCGTCGTGACCGCCACGCCCGGCGTGATCTGCGCCGTCCTGACCGCCGACTGCGCGCCGATCCTCATGGCGGATCATGAGGCCAGGGTGATCGGGGCCGTCCACGCCGGCTGGAAAGGCGCCCTGGGTGGCGTGGTCCACAGCGCGGTGGCGGCGATGGAGGCTCTCGGCGCCCGTCCGTCGCGCATCCACGCCGTCATCGGCCCTTGCATCGCCCAAGAGAGCTATGAGGTCGGTGAGGACTTCCAGGCGCGTTTCGAGCACCATGATCCCGGTTCAGATCGCTTCTTCGCGGTCGGCAATGCGCCCGACAAGCGTCGTTTCGACCTGCCCGGCTTCGTCCTCTGGCGGCTGGAGCAGGCCGGCGTCGGCGAGGCAGCCTGGACCGGCCATGACACCTGTGCCGACGAAGCGGCCTTCTATTCCAACCGTCGCGCTTTCCTCAGGGGAGAACCGGATTTTGGCCGGCTGATGTCGGCGATTGCTCTGGACTGATGTTGCGACCGTTCCAGCGGGCGTCGAGCCACCGCCGCGCGGGCTGTTCGAGGTAGCGATAGCTGAGCAGAGCGGTACCCAGGGTCGCCCACAGATACAGGCCAGCCGCGACAAGACTTCGGTGGCCAGCATCCGCGAAGATCCAGAGCAGCGGAAAATGCCAGACATAAAGGCCGAACGAGATCGTCCCGAGGCGGACCAGACTGTCCGAGGCCAGCACGGAGACGAGCCGGCTGCCGGTCAGAATCAGCACCAGCAACCCACCCGCGCCGAATGCGCCGAGCGCGTAGACCAGCAGCTGGCCGCTCAGCAGTTCAGGCTTCACCGCAAAGGCGTCGGTCAGGATGTCCTTGCCGGTGGCCGGGGCCTGCAGGTTCTGCAGCACGATGCAAACGACGGCGAGCCCCCCGAGGGCGACTGGAACAAGCCAGTTCAGCCTCCGGGCCAGAGCAGAGCCTGTCAGGGAGCGTAGCTGGTCCTCGTGAAAAGCAATGAGACTGCCCAGGGCGAATGCATCGAGGTGGTTGAACGTCAACTGGTAGACGGCCGTCGACACATCGGACGCAGACCAGCCCAGGCCCGTGAACACGACGTGAGTGGCGAGGCGAACGAAAGGCCCCATGGCCACCAGCACGACCAGAAGCCGGACGAAACCCGCCCGGCTGAGGCCCAAGAAGACCAGGGGAAACAGCAGATAGACCTGCTCCTCGACCGAAAGGCTCCAGAGGTGTCCGAACAGCTGGGTCTGCTCATAGCCGGGAATGGCCCGAAAGACGTTGTAGGTCCCGGTCAGCAGCCACGGCAGATCGCCCAGAAAGGCCAGCGCCTCGGACCGGTTGAACAACCCCGCCGACACCAGAAGCACCGTGGTTCCCACAACGATAACGGCCAGATAGAGCGGCAGGATGCGGGCCGCTCGCGCCTTGTAGAAGCGGATCGGCGAGAGCGCCCCGCCCGCTGCTTCGGTTCGGAGCAGGGACCGCGTGATGACGAAGCCCGACACGGTGAAGAAGACCCAGACGCCGAGCCAGCCGCACCACAACCAGCCCATGTGGAACAGGATGACGGCGAGCGCCGTCAGGCCGCGCAGGCCCTGAACCTCGGGAATGATTGCCTGTGTGTCTCGCGTTTCCACGCCGGTCCCCGCCGCGCTTGCCGCCCGGCATCAAGGATCAGCTTTTACAGGAACACCAGCGAAACTGGCTCAACCCACAGTCGGAATCAGCCGACGCGGGCCAGTTGTGGCTCCAGAACCACTTCCCGCCACGCGTGCGGTGCATCCAGCAGAGCGCGAACCAGACGGTTGTTCACGGCATGGCCCGCCTTGTAGCCCTCATACCGGCCGAGCAGAGGGGCACCGAGGACATAGAGGTCGCCGATGGCGTCCAGCGCCTTGTGCCGAACGAACTCGCGTTCCATGCGCAGGCCGCCCGGGTTCAGGATGTCGTCGCCGTCGATCACCACGGCGTTTTCCAGCGAACCACCGCGCGCCAGACCGGCCTGGCGGAGGGCCTCGACCTCATGGGCGAAGCCGAAGGTGCGGGCCGCCATGATCTCGTCGCGGAAGGTCTGTTCGTCGACGACGAAGTCGATGACCTGATTGCCGACGACCGGATTGTCGAAGTCGATCTCGAACCGCATCTCGTAGCGATCGCAGGGCAAGAGCGCCGCATGCTTGTCGCCGTCCGTGACGTGGATCGGTTCCAGGATCTGGATATAGCGGACCGGGGCTTCCTGACGACGGAACCCCGCACGGTCCAGCAACTGGACGAACGGCAGGGCGGACCCGTCGAGGATCGGCAGCTCGGGCCCATCGACCTCGACCACGGCGTTCGACACGCCGAGCGCGCAGAAGGCGGCCATCAAATGCTCGATGGTCGAAAGCTGCACACCGGCGGCGTTCTCGATCATGGTGTTGAGCCGCGCGTCGACCACGGCATCACCGGCGACAGGGATCCGATTGTCGCGGTCGGTCACATCGGATCGGACGAAGACAATGCCCGTCCCCGTCGACGCGGGCCGGATCGACAGACGCACGCGCTGACCCGTGTGAACGCCCACGCCCGCGCAGATGGCGGGGGCGACCAGGGTCCGTTCGCGATGATCGGGCCTTGCGGGCAAGGAACACTCTCGACGATGGCCGCGCGTCTGAAGCGCGCATTAACCGAAGTTGGATGCCTACCGGGGGCAGCCGCCAGGGAAAACCAAATCCGGGTTTCGGATTGTTACGCCATTCGCGGACGGGTTGAAGTTCCCGGCGATACGGATCGGGCTCGAGCGAGCGGCCGGATCCGGCGAGCGCTGGGCCAGACCGTCGACCCAAAGAAAAGGGCGGCCCACCGGGCCGCCCTGATCCTTCAAGGCCATCGCCTTGGCCCTAGTTCGCGAGCCTGCGCAGGAACGACGGGATTTCGAGGTCGTCCTCGGCCTGGGCCGGTTCGGGCGCGGTCTGGGCGGTCTGGCGCAGCTCCGGCTGAGGTTGCGCACGCGACCCCGGCTGGACCGGTGCATAGGCCGTCTGGGCACGGGGCTTCTTGCCAAACAGGCTCCACCCCGACCGGCGGTGATCCGGCTCCTGATAGGCGGGTTCCTCGGCGCGGGCCGGGGCGGCGGGCGTGTCGAAGTACAGATCCGCCTGGTCGCTCGACGCTGCTGTGCCGACGCGGCCGTGATCCTGTTCAAAGGCCTCGACCCAAGGATCGACGATAGGCTCGAGCTTGCGCTCATCCTCGGCCACGTGGATCACCGGTTCAGGCGCACGCGCAAGCGCCGGCTCCGGAGCCTGGAAGGTCGGGACAATGGGTGCCGGTTCAGGCGTGCGATAGGCCGCCGCGACCGTGGCCTCACGGCGAGCAGGTTCACTGCGCAGGGTCGAGGCCGCCGGAGCGACGGGCTCGGCGCGGCGCGGCTCGTGGAAGGCGGGCTGGCGGGTCGCGACCGGCTCGATCTTGGCGGTGGCGACCTCGTCCATGCCGGTGGCGACCACCGAGACGCGGATCTTGCCGTCCAGCGCCGGATCGAAGGCCGCGCCGAAGATGATGTTGGCGTCGCCGTCCACCTCGGCCGAGATGGCGTTGGCGGCTTCGTCGACCTCCAGCAGAGTCATGTCCAGACCGCCGGTGATGTTCACCAGCACGGCCTTGGCCCCCTTCAGGCTGGTTTCGTCCAGCAGGGGGTTGGCGATGGCGTTCTGGGCCGCCAGCAGGGCGCGGTCGTCGCCGGTCGCCTCGCCCGTGCCCATCATCGCCTTGCCCATTTCGGACATGACGGCGCGGACGTCGGCGAAGTCGAGGTTGATCAGACCGGGCAGGATCATCAGGTCGGTGATCGAGCGCACGCCCGAGTGCAGCACCTGGTCGGCCATGCCGAAGGCGTCGGCGAAGGTCGTGCGCTCATTGGCGACGCGGAACAGGTTCTGGTTCGGAATGACGATCAGGGTGTCGACGTAGCGCTGCAGCTCAGCGATGCCCGCATCGGCCAGGCGCATGCGGTGACGGCCTTCGAAAGTGAAGGGCTTGGTCACGACGCCCACGGTCAGGATGCCCCGGTCGCGAGCGCACTTGGCGATGATCGGCGCGGCACCCGTACCGGTGCCACCGCCCATGCCGGCGGTGATGAAGATCATGTGCGCGCCTTCGAGGTGCGCGTGAATTTCGTCGGCTGACTCCTCGGCGGCGTTCATGCCGACCTCAGGATGGGCACCGGCGCCCAGACCCTGGGTGATGGTCTCGCCCAGCTGAATGCGGCGGTCGGTCTTGGCGAAGGACAGATGCTGGGCGTCTGTGTTGGCGACCACGAACTCGACGCCTTCCAGGCCCGCGTCGATCATGTTGTTGACCGCGTTACCGCCCGCGCCGCCGACGCCGAACACGACGATCCGGGGCTTCAGTTCCGTGGCCTGCGGCCGCACCAGCGAGAGAGACATTACCTAACCGACCTTCTTTTCCGACCCTGCCCTGAACGGTACCGATGCGAAGTCCCCGCCGATTCGCATTGGTTATGAGCGCGTTAAGGATCACCCAGCGCCGTTAAGGGAAGGTTACCGGATAGACTGAGTCGGGCTGTCGCAAAGTCGAGCGGCAAGCGTCACGGCAGAAATACAGAGGAAAAACGAAAGAAGGGCGGCCCTTGCGGACCGCCCTTCCAGTCTTTGCCGTGAGGCGACGCTTAGAACGGCCGGAAGTTCAGGCCGATGAAGAAGCGCGTGCCGTAGGGGTCGAAGTTCGACGTCAGACCACCACCGAGGTAGCGCGACTGCTCCGCGTCGAAGGCGTTCACGACACCGGCGCGCAGCGACAGGTCGTCGCGAACGTTCCAGCGGACCGTGAAGTCGTGACGGGCGAAGTTGCCGGTGTTCAGGCCGTTGACGTCGCGGCTGTCGGCGTTGTTCACGAAGTCGCGCGGCGAGATGATGTCCTGGGCCGTCTGCCAGTCCACCGTCCAGTTGATGCTCCACGTCGTGTTCGGCGTGTAGGTCAGCGAGGAGGTGAAGCGGACACGCGGGTAGAACACGGT